>PWZK01000175.1 GCA_003567495.1 Candidatus Brocadiaceae bacterium | reverse complement strand
CGCAGCCGCCCGGCGGCGGTAAAGGCGGTAGCGTTACGTCCCATACGGGTGGGTGCAACGCAGTCGAAAAGGTCGATACCCTCACCGATCGCGCTGATGATATCCGGCGGAAACCCCACGCCCATCAGGTAACGCGGCCTGTCGGCGGGCAGAAGCGGTGCGGTAAAGCGCACAGCGCACTCCCGCAAATCTTTATCCTCCCCCACGCTTACCCCACTGATTGCATACCCATCAAACTCCAGCTTCAAGAGTTCTTCCACGCAGCTTCCCCGAAGCTGCTCATAAACACCGCCCTGAACAATGCCAAAAAGCGCCTGCTTGCCGTTTGAATGGGCGTCCTTACATTCACCAGCCCAGCGCAAAGTGCGCTGCACCGCCGCCTCGGCCCTCTCCCGGCTGCAGGGACACGGCGGGCAATCGTCAAAAACCATGGCGATATCGGAACCCAGCATGTTCTGTATTGAAACCGACTCGCGGGGTCCCAAAAACATCGGCGAGCCGTCGCGCGGACTGCGGAATTCGACCCCTTTTTCGGTAATTTTATTTAGTTTCGACAGAGAAAACACCTGATAACCGCCGCTGTCAGTCAGGATCGCCCCGTCCCAGCCCATAAATTTATGAAGCCCGCCCAGACTGGAAATCAGCCGCGCGCCGGGGCTGATCTGAAGATGGTAAGCATTTGCCAGCAAAAGCCTGACTCCGCAACCCGAGAGCCGGCCGGATGTCAGGCCCTTAACGGAGCCACGCGTGGCCACGGGAGCGAAACAGGGCGTCTCAACGCTACCATGTGACGTATCGATACGGCCGCGCCGGGCCCCGGTAACGGCGTCGGTATGGATCAGTTCAAAGTGCATTTTTCAGCCGGAAAATTTCACGTGCTTACCGGGACGAGACGGCAATTACTAATTAGAAATTAGAAATTAGGAATCAACGACAACGACAACGGCAACGACAATCCACAGATTTCGCAGATTACGCGGATTAACGGCGACGGCAAAAAGGCTTGCAGCATTCCTCATTCCTAATTCCACATTACTACTCATTCCTCATTCCCGACTCCGCCTCCTCCGGGTTGGAGAAAACATACCTATAACGAGCTTTCGGGGTATACCGATATCCGCAACCTTTACCTCCCCGGTATAATCAATCGATTCGGGGTTTTGAAAACCGCGCTTTGGCATCACGAAGGTAACAGTTCTCGAACATCTTACTGCGCAGCCGAGGGGCAGGCCCGTATCACAATCAAGTCCCGACGGCAAATCCACGCCGAGCACGGGGCGGCCCACCTCGTTTATGGCACATATCAGTGAACAAAACAAGCCGCGCACCTCACCTTCGGTCCCCGTGCCCAGCAGAGCGTCCACTATCAAATCAGCTCTGCTGCTATCTTCTACTGCAGCCTTTATGCCGGCCTTATCCGTAATTTCGGTTACCTGCAAACCCATTTTCAAGATTATGTTCAGGTTAACCGCCGCATCGCCGCCGCGTCGCAACACCTTGCAGGCTCCGGTCGTAAGAAACACGCGCACGGCGGCTCCATTGTTGGACAGGTGCCGGGCAACAACAAACCCGTCGCCTCCGTTATTGCCCTTTCCACAAAAAATTGCAACTTCCCCCCCTTTTGCGCCTCCGAGCATGGAAACGGCTTCTAGCGCACATGCGCGGCCCGCATTTTCCATAAGCACGAGCCCGCTTATGCCGAAAGATTCGATAGCAATTTTGTCCAGACTGCGAACCTGTTCTCTGGTAAGCACCCGGGATCGATTATGTTGCGAGGTCCTCTTTTTCTTCATTGAACTGGGTCAGATCTATATCCTTGAGCGCTTTGTGATACCCCGATTTATTCAGCCGATCCACCATATCGGGCCTGAAATATGACTTCTGTATGGCATCGTAAACATTTAATTCCTTACTGCGAACCTTCTCAAGCAGATACCCGTTTATGCGCGCATGCATGTCCTGTTTTTCTACCGAATTTGAATGCGCTTCTTCAAGGGTGATACTCCCTTCGTTTACGAGCGACATGAGAGACTCGTTCATCGTGCACATGCCGTATTTTTTCCCGGTCTGTATGATAGAGGGCAGCTGGAATGTTTTCCCCTCCCTGATCAGATTGCTAACGCCGCTGTGGACGTAAAGTATCTCGAATGCGGCAACGCGCCCTCCCCCTACTCGCTTGCAGAGAGTCTGTGCAATAACACATTTGAGCGTGCTTGAAAGCATAACCCTGATCTGTTCCTGCTGGTCGGGCGGGAACTGGTCGATGATGCGATCGACCGTGCTCGGCGCGGTGGTGGTATGCACGGTAGCGAATACGAGGTGTCCGGTCTCAGCGCACTCTATAGCCAGGGCTGTGGTTTCAAGATCGCGCAGCTCCCCGACAAGTATAATGTCGGGATCTTCACGCAGCGCGGCACGCAGTGCGCGGCTGAAGCCCTGAGTATGCGAACCAACTTCCCTGTGGCTTATTATGCATCCCTTACTCTCATGCGTGAACTCTACCGGGTCCTCGATAGTCACTATATGGTCCTTGCGCCTCTCATTGGCATGGTGCAGAAGCGAGGCCAGGGTGGTGCTTTTACCGCAGCCCGTCGGGCCGGTGCACAACACTATACCCTTGGGCATAAGCGGCAACTGCTTTACAACATCAGGAAGGCCCAGCTCGTCAGTCGTCACTATTTCAAAAGGAATCATACGCATACATATTGCGGGTCCGTGCAGATCCCTGTAAACGTTGGTCCTGAACCTGGCCAGCCCTTCTATTTCGTAGCACAGATCGGTATCGTTGGTCTGCTCCCATTCATCACGGTTGCGTTCGGGCATTATCTCCATTGCCATCGCTCTGACCATATCCGCCGTTATGACGGAAGTCTTTAATTTCTGAAGTTCCCCGTCAACGCGGATAATCGCGGGCATACCGGTTTTAAGGTGCAGGTCGGAACCACCTTTTTTCTCCAGCGCATACAACAGCTTGTCTATCTTGGCCATGCCGCCTCCTTAAATTTTTTGTATATTAACGAAAACCCGCCCCGACGAATAAGCTCCAGAGACTTCGCTCTGAAAATGGGGCGCCTGCCTGCAGCAGGCAGGCCTTCGGCGCTGTACTGTGTGCATACACAGCGAAAATTACAAATTCAAAATCTCAAGTTCCAAATAAATCCAAAATTATAATATCAAAATTCAAAAAAAACGCAACTTCTTTCAGCGCTAACGGCGCGTCATGCTAAAGCCTATGGCGAAGCGCAGGTCCAACGGACCAAGCGTAGCCATAGGAAACCGATGCCCGAACAGCGTAGCCCTGTAGGGGCGACATAATGATCTACATGCTCCCGGCGCGCCTTTTTCTCCACGGCTATACCGTCCCTTCAGGACTCATTTATTGCGCGCGTTACCTACCCTGTGGCTTCGCTTCGGCCCCATTCGGGGCCTTCACTTCGCCACAGGCTATAACATATCGCGCTTCCAGCGCTTACTTCGGCAGGCACTTTGTCATTGAATATAGGATATTTGTCATTCGTAATTGTCCTTCAGGCCCGAAGGGCCGACTCACCCGCCTGCCTGCCGCGCTGCGGCGCAGGCAGGTAGCCCCGGGTGACCGAAGGGAACCCCTGCCTGCAGCAGGCAGGCGGGGAAACTTGAGCACCACCCCCTGCTGAGCCCCGAAGGGGCGACTCAAGAAAGGAGCTCGCCCTGAGTTCGCCAAACCTTTGAATCGCCCCTGCCGGGGCTCTTTTCTGTTGTCTGCACGAGTTTCCCGGGGTTACAGCGCCCAACGACAGGGCGCTTCCACCCCGGGCTATGAATTAAACGGCCCTTCGGGCCTAAAGACAAACCTGCAACATTTTTTTGGCACTTCCGTAGCCGTTGCCGTTTGACGTAGGTCGTTCTGTCATTGCCGTTTCATTGTCGATGTCAGGACATTAAACGCCTACCAATGCAACATAATTCTACGATATTCGGGTTAAATAATCAAGGTTCGAGCTTTTTTAAGGTTAACCCATTGCTTTTACTTTTAAATTGTAATATAATGAGCATGAACGGTGGGAGGAAGCGCCGATGGTCGCGCCGGGCCCCCGAACAGGCGTCCGGCGAGGAAAGTCCGAGCTCCGCAGGGCACGACGGTGGGTAACGCCCACCGGGAGCAATCCCCGGGAAAGTGCCACAGAAAACATACCGTCCCGTCCGACGGCGGGATAAGGGTGAAAAGGTGGGGGCGGCGAGTAAGCCGGCTTAATGTAAGAGCCCACCGCTCTGCGGGTGACCGCAGAGGCATGGCAAACCCCGCCGGGAGCAAGGCCAAATAGAGGAAGAGGGGCTGCCCGTCCCGATATAATTCCCGGGTTGGCCGCTAAAGACGGTCGGTAACGGCCGCCGCAGGTGAATGACCATCGTCCCGCTCTCTGGAGCGTGATAACAGAACTCGGCTTATGGTGTTTCCCCCACCGTTTTATTTTTGGAGAAAAGCTGTAAAAAACGTCCCTTTTGTAAAAAATAACCCTTCGGAGTATGATATGGAAAAAATATGGGCTCCATGGCGGATGGAATATATTGCGGAAATAGACGAAGAAAAAAAATGTTTTCTGTGCGAGGCCGCCGGGTGCGACGAAGCGGCGCGAGAGAAAGAGCTTCTCGTGCTCTGGCGAACAGAGCACTGGCTGACCGTAATGAACAGGTGGCCTTACAGCAACGGGCATTTGTTGATAGCCCCGAAATACCACACCAGCGACCTGGAAGCGATAGAAGAAAACCATTTTAACGAGTTCGGGCGTCTCCTGGGGCTTTGTAAAAGGCGTCTGACGGAAGTTATGTCGCCGGATGGTTTTAACATAGGCCTTAACATGGGCAGGGTTGCCGGCGCCGGCCTGGAAGACCACCTGCACTGGCATATCGTGCCCCGCTGGAACGGAGACACAAACTTCATGCCTGTTATTTCTTCCACGAAAGTGATACCGCAGGCACTCCATGAGCTTTTTGATCTTCTCCGCGCAGACGATTCTTCATAATCACGGAAGGAGAGACATGCCATGTATTTCAAATACGAGGCCGAACAGCTGGAGCGTAAGACGCTTGCGCCCTGGGCGATGAAAAGCTGCGATTCCGCGGGCCGGCTGCACAAGGAAGAAGAACACGTTTACCGCAGTCCCTACCAGCGAGACAGAGACCGAATAATACACTGCAAGGCATTCAGAAGGCTGGAATATAAGACACAGGTATTCCTTAACCATGAAGGTGACCATTACAGGACAAGGCTGACCCACACGCTTGAAGTCGCACAGATAAGCAGAACTATCGCACGGGCGCTGGGGCTGAACGAAGATCTTACCGAGGCTATCGCACTGGCTCACGACCTGGGCCACACCCCCTTCGGCCACAGCGGAGAAGAGGCCCTGCGCGCGGTGATGTCGGAGCACGGCGGATTTGAACACAACGAGCATGGGCTAAGAGTGGTGGACGTGCTGGAAAAAAGGTACCCTGATTTCGACGGGCTGAACCTGAGTTACGAGGTTCGCGAGTCCATAGCCAAACATAAGACGAGATGGGACACGCCCTCCGGGGCTGGTTTCCCCCCGGGGCCGCCCGTGCTGGAAGCACAGGCGGTGGATCAGGCGGATTCTATAGCTTATGACAATCACGACCTGGACGACGGACTGGCTGCGGGGATACTGGAGCCGGATGACCTGAAAGGTCTGAAACTGTGGGACAAAGGCCTGGCGCTAGTGAAGGAAAAATATGGTCGGCTCAGCCCGGAACACACTACTTCACAGTGCATACGCCTGCTTATCAACTATTGTGTGACCGACCTGATCGATAACACCGTCGGGGAGTTTGAAAAAAGCGGCATAGATTCCGCCGGAGCGGTGCGCGAGAAGACAGACAATATTATCCGGTTCAGCGACTCCCTGAGCCAGGAGAAGGGAGAACTGGAGAATTTGCTGCAGCGAAAATTATACAGGGACTACAGGGTAATGGTCATCACCAACAGCGCGCGCAGGTTTTTAAAGAAGATTTTCGAAGCGCTCGTGTCGGATCCCCGGCAACTGCCCCCTGAATATCGCAAGAGCGACATGGGAGAACGGCAGCTGCATCGCGCCGCCTGCGATTATGTTGCGGGAATGACTGACAGATACGCGCAGGATCTTTTTCTGCAGATGTTTCACCCATACCAGAAGCTGTAATCTGCTTATCCCCCGGTCGGCCCGGTCGTGTTAAAAGACGCCGGAGTATCCCGGCGACGTTTTGTTATGATACTGCTTTTTGAAATCCAGCCATGAGCATATAAGTCTTTATAAACAGGGAGTTGGATGCAGGACAGAAGAAAGTTACGGTTAAACTTAAGAGGCTGGGCGTGCATTTGAGTCGAACATCTGGTATAATGTTACCATGGTTTTTCGGCGGTATGTGTTTATTGAATAGGGTTTATTTATAAAAAAGGCAGGTTATTATGGGCAAGTGGATATTCAGGGCTGTTTTTCTGTTGGTCGGCGCATCGGTTGGATATAAAATTGGTGAGACACTCGGACATGCTTTCGCGGGAATAATCCTTGGTATCGTGGTGTCACTCGCAACCATCGCGCTTGAGTGGTTTGTGAGTAAGAAGCCGATATCTATTATATCTTCAATACTTTTCGGGGCTATACTGGGTCTGTTGTTTACCATTATGGCAGAGCACATCCTTATCCTTGTCACAGGCCCGATTGAGGATTTAATGCTGCACCAGAGCATCCGCATGTCCATGCTGGCAGCGTTTTCATATTTGTCGATACTGATTCTTTACCAGACACGCGACAAGTTCAATATGGTGATACCGTATGTTGAGTTCAGGCGCGAGATCAAAGGCATTCGGCCTGTTCTGCTGGACACAAGCGTTCTGGTAGACGGGCGGATTGCCGAATTCCTTCAAACGGGCATCATCGACAGCCCCGTAGTTGTGCCTGAGATGGTGCTTGAAGAACTGCATAACATCGCCGATTCATCGGAAAAAACTCGCAGGGAACGTGGTCGTCTCGGTATGCGTATGCTTGATTCGCTTCAGGAAGATGAAAAACTGGATTTCAGCATTCAAGCCCTGGACTCGGACGAGAAAAAGCCGGTGGATCAGAGGTTGGTCGATGTGGCAAAAACACTGAACGCGCGGATCATGACAAACGACTTCAATCTCAATCGCGTGGCATCGATAGCCGGCTTAGATGTCATAAATCTGAATGAACTCTCCAATGCGCTAAAACCCGCGGCACTGCCCGAGGAAAAAGTGGTTATAAAATTGACTCGTCGCGGCGAGCAGCGCAAACAGGCTGTGGGGTTCCTGGAAGACGGCACTATGGTGGTAGTTGAAGACGGCATAAAAATGATAGGACAGGAAGTGCCTGTCAAAGTCACAAATACCATAACCCGCAATAGCGGTCGAATAATCTTCGCAGAGCCGGCAGGCCCCTGAATGCCGTTCTATTAATTCTTTTTCAAGTTACGCTTCAGTCCGTTGGACTTACGCTTCGCCATAGGCTGTAGTATGCCGGTAAGTATTCAGTGAGCCACGTTGGTTTGCTATATGGTTGCCTTTTGTAGCGCAGGCGTCTCGCCTGCACAGTCCGAAAGC
The DNA here is from genome assembly GCA_003567495.1 of Candidatus Brocadiaceae bacterium. Classification (GTDB taxonomy): domain Bacteria; phylum Planctomycetota; class Brocadiia; order SM23-32; family SM23-32; genus PUMZ01. The sequence continues at coordinate 1,887 of PWZK01000175.1, read as the reverse complement.
AAAACGAATGCAGGCGAGGACGCCTGCGCTACAACAAACGTGATTCACCAAATCTATAGGGATATTAATCCCCACTGCGCCGGAGACATAACCACTAAGCTTGGGCGAAAAGATCTGGTAGGTCACTTGTTTAGAAATTGAGGAGGAAGACGTTTTCCTCGAAATAGACTATAGAAAAGGTGAGGGGCGGGAAAGCAAAGTGGAAGATAGTTGCAACAGATTTCTTACTTTGGTGCCCGCTGCAGGTTCCGGGGAACGGATGCTGAGCCACACACGCAAGCCTTTGCTTCGCCTTGGTTCCGTTCCGATCATCATACACGCCCTTTCCAGACTGCGGGCGGCTTCCGGATGCGGCGATATCATACTGGCCGTCCACCCCGCAGATTTGAGCGATGTGCGGGCAAAATACGGCGATCTGCTGCAGAACGGATTGGGAGTCACCCGAATAATCGCAGGGGCGGGCTCACGCCGACAGACCGTTGCGTGTATGCTGGAGCATGCAGATGCGCACGATGGATTGATCCTCATACACGACGGAGCAAGGCCGCTTGTGCGACCGGACACCATAGAGGCTGCGGTTGGTGCTGCTAAAAACGCTGCAGGCGGCGCGATAGTCGCCGTGCCGGCGCAATCCACCGTTAAAAAAGTGAGCCGCAGCGGCAGAGTCGTATCTACACCGAAAAGAAAGGAACTGTGGATGGTACAAACACCGCAGGTTTTTTGGGCCGGCCCGCTCATAAATTCATACAAAGAATGCGAGATGCATGACTGGTCCGTGACAGACGACGCGGAAGTGCTTGAAAGGGCGGGATATGAAGTTGTTGTTGTGGAAGGCGATTGCGATAATATCAAGGTGACCAATCCCGAGGACTTGAGGATAGCCGAAGTTTTGCTCGAATACCAAAACGAACGGGGGATCTCGGTACAATTGGCGGGGCTATGTTAGCATGCATTTGTTCGAAACAAGGGGATTAACCAAATATTACAGCCGCCGTGCGGTTGTAAATCACGTGGACCTGCACGTCGATAAAGGAACCGTGGTAGGGATACTCGGGTCAAACGGCGCGGGAAAGACTACTGCATTCCGGATGTGCATCGGCATGATTAAACCAGCACACGGGAAGGTTTTTTTCAACGGCAGGGATGTCACACCGATGCCCATGTACAAGCGCAGCCGGTCAGGTATGAGCTATCTTGCACAGGATCCCACGTTTTTCAGGCATCTTACGGTTGAAGAAAATTTAACGGCGATCCTGCAGATCCGCGGGACGGGACGGGAGGAACGGCGGCGAAGAGCAGACAGAATGCTGGAGGAATTCGGGCTGACACACCTGAAGGGCCACATGGCATATACACTCAGCGGTGGTGAACGCAGAAGATTGGAGATCGCCAGGGCGCTGTGCACCGATCCAAAACTCATGCTGCTTGATGAGCCGTTTACCGGCATCGACCCCATTGCAGTGGGTGAGCTGCAGGATCTCGTCGCCGGCCTGAAATATCGCGGGCTGGCGGTGCTGATAACCGACCACAACGTGCACGAAGCTCTGCGAATCACCGACCGCGCCTATATCCTTAGCAAGGGAGAAATCGTTACGCACGGCACTTCCGAACAGCTTCTGGAGGATCCTGTGGCGAGGGAAAATTACCTCGGCTACAGAATACAGCACGTGCATATCGGACGCGAGAAAAAAGACGAAGATGTTGCTCAGAACGTATAGGACCTAATTCTTTTTCAAGACTTCGCTTGAAAAAGAATTAATAAAACGACAACGGCTACGACTAAACGGCAAACGACATCATTATTTCACATTATTCGTAAATTGCCGTCTCGCCGTTGCTGTTATACTAAAACTTTTTCACGTCGTTTGAAAAAGTTTTATTGTCGAT
>PWZK01000025.1 GCA_003567495.1 Candidatus Brocadiaceae bacterium | reverse complement strand
AGAGCCGATGGATGCGACGCACCCGGACATAAGTCCGCCATCTATCCATCCGGCAAGCCCGCCGATCAGCCTTTCGCCCACGACGGTCACGCCGGCGATTTGGCAGTTTACGACCTCGCCATTGAAACCAACCACGCCTATCATGCCGCCGCAGTCCACGCCGCTGTCCTCCGTCTCTTCCCGGTCCGGGTCAAGATCTTCGTCCCACACCGCGGTCACCGAACCGGAGATGACCTCGCAATCGATGACTAATCCGCCGCACCAGCCGACCAGCGCTCCGACCTGTTTCCTCCCGGTGACGTTGACGTCCTCCAGCACCAAATCGGAGATCGACCCACCCTCGCTGAGCGAGCCGAACAGCCCCACGCCGTCCTCCTCCGGCCGGTTGATAAACAGCCCGCTGATGGTGTGCCCCGCTCCATCAAAATGTCCTCCAAACCATCCGATCGGATCCCACCCGGCTCCTTCGTTCGCTGTTTCAGAAGCATAAGTATGGTATTCTTCGGTATGCTCGTCTAAATTAGCTGTCAAAACGTAATTCGCGTCCAGGTTGTCTCGGACGTTATGCAGTTCTTCCCAGTTGGAGATTGTGATTGGTCCGGCATAGACGGCGCCGGCAAGTTGGAAGAGGAAGGCCGCGGCGACTGCGATGGCAAGGGTCGCGGGGCGTTCTACGATACTGCTGAGGGATGAGCGACACACGGCAAGGGACTTAATGATATTATCGAACACGGTACACCTCCCAATTAAACTGAGTTATGGCTATAAATCGACAATAGCTGGAGATTGGCGCATCCGACGCGTCATTCTGTCCAGTTATATTTGCGGCGCTATACTTCCGCCGGTTTTTCGCACAAACAAATACAACACATATGACGTTCTAAATGTTACTATTCAGTGAACCGCTTGCCTGCTGCAGGGAGGCGTTTTAAACCGGTCCGCAGGGGCGAGAATCTCTCGCCCAAATGTTAAAACGTCGCCTGAAGGTCTGAAAAGGGCGAAATATGTTTCGCCCCTACGAGTACATGCGCAAACACACGTGGTTAACTGAATATTTACACACTCGCAACTTCGTTGTATAATCGGCATGGTTCTCCGAACAACAGCACATACTATATACACCATTTTGAGGGAGATGTCAACTGAAACTTTTTTCAGGAAAAGGGATGTCTCGGGAACTTGAATTGTCCGGGCATCGGTTTTCCAAAAATTTGTTTGTAACCACCGTTTATTTTCGTCTATAATGCTTCATCTTCTGATTTTGAGGTTTAATCGCTTTAATCAGTTACCATTTATCTGCGGATGGGAGAGAGAAGATGACCGGATACAGCAACAGGTACGAGGCTTTTATGGGGATGGCGCCGCGTGACATACCGCACTGGGAACACTGGTCGTGTCCGGATGCTGCGACTTATATCACGGGCATCGATTACTACAGTCAACCTAAAAGCTGCATGAAAAAACTAAATCAGATGTATCCCAAACTCAGTCTGGGCGTGCCCGAAAGCGATGAGCCCAGGCCCCGGCCCGAAGAACAGGCGGATAAGGGTAAAGGCCGCTGGGGTGACGGCTATCGCGACTACTGGCAGCAGGAGAAGGCCGGGTGCAGGTTCAGCAGTCGCGAGGAAATGTTGAAATTCAGTCCTCTCGAACAGGGTGATTTCAGTGGGTGGAACGTGGTGGTAGACGGTGATTTCAGCAGTGAAGATGTGATATACCGACGCTACCGCAAAAAATATGACGAAAGTTGGGGTGACGCGGCGCCCGAGGGTTCTACGGCTTCGGTGTCGTTTTACAACACGATGTTCATGTGGCCGCTGCTGGTATTCGGATACGAGAATTTTCTTCAGATATGCCTTGAACCGGAGTTCGAGCGGATTATGGACGAATTCGCCGAGATCAACCGGCGCGTGTTCAGGGCGTTTGCACGACTCCCGGTCAACTTCGCTGTATGCCACGATGATATAGTGCTTTCATCCGGGCCGGTGTGCAGCCCGAAATGGATGCACAGGTTTATTTTCCCCCGTTATGAGGAGTTCTGGGGGATATTGAAGGACGCCGGCAAAGAGGTTATTTTCATGGTTGACGGGTGTGTCGACGCTTTCGTTGACGACGTAATGGCATGCGGCGCGCGTGGTATAATCAGCGAACCTTTTACCAATTACAGGGCGATCCGCCCTATAATACATGACTTTTTCGAGATGGGGGCCGATATCCTTAACCCCATACAGGTCAGGGCGGAGGGTATGAATGTCGAAGAACTCGCACATGAATACAGGGGGAAAATAGCATTCTACGGCGGAGTTGATACCCAGGAGTTGCTGGTTTCCGGGCCCGAAAAATCGATTCGGGATGAGGTGAGGCGTTTGTTTGAGATTTTCGGGCTCCAGGGAGGTTTCATCCTCTCCGGTTCACAGGGCCTTCTGGAAGATATACCATACGGACATGCCGTTGCAATGCTGGAAGAAAACCTTCGATGTTTTGTCAAATAACAGAGGCAAAAACTGGGAAAAAGCAGAAAAACCCTTGCGCGCCGGTACTTGTAATTGAGAATCGATGGTGTTATAGTAAGGCGGTAAGGTATATATTTAGCGAACTACGTGTAAAATCGGTATGTAGGGGCGAAACATCTTTCGCCCCTACGGATATATATGCAAACGCTCATGGTTCACTGAACATTTACTGCAAAAGCGGCGCTGGATGAATTCGGCATCTGTAAAAATACCCTATGCCGAGAAGGACGGACGTCTTATTCACGTTTCCCGCGTGGAAAGCGGCCTGCAGTGCGGCTGCGTCTGTCCGGTGTGCAAAAGGCCCGTTCTGGCCCGAAAAGGCTCTGTGGTCAGGCACCATTTCGCGCATTACGGCGGCGGCGAGTGTTCGCCTGAGACCGTTCTTCACCAGGTCGGGAAAAGATTGCTGAAAGCCCGGATTTCGCGTCACCTTGAGCGCGGCCGTCCGCTTCAGCTCAGGTGGAAATGCCGATTCTGCCCGGAGACACACGAGGGCGACCTGCTTAAACTCGCACGAAGAGTGGATGTTGAGAAAGTTCTGGACGGGTGCCGGCCGGATCTGGTGCTTTCTGACGGCGGCGGGAATCCGCTGGCTGTTTTGGAAATTGTTGTTACACACAGTCCGGAGGAGAACGTCAGAGAGTATTGCCGCAAGCATGACGTGGCCATGGTATGTTTCCGGGTACGGAACGGACGCGATCTGCTGGCGCTTGATGTAGAAAATCCGCTGAGGCCTTCACGCGTGGGGCTATGCCTGAACCCACAGTGTGAGATTTGCGGAAAAGCGCTTTCTCCGGCCACCATGCACGTTGTGGCTATCCCGTGCTGGCGCTGCGGGTTTGAAATGAAAGCGGCCATGGTGAAGGCGGACGGTCGGATGGCGGGTCCGGAAGTTTTTTCGAGCGGGCAAACGAAAATCGCCGAGGAGGCCGGCGTTTATATAAGTCGCCGGCACAGCAGGACATCTAACCGGCGCTACCTGGCAAATACGTGCCCATCATGCGGAGCGTTCACGGGAGCACCGTATTTGCATCTTTATTCTCCCATGATTCGTAACGGAAAAGGGATGGAGGCGGGAGGCGTCTGTGTGAATTGCATGAAGATCTCAAAACCACACCCGCAATCCAGTGAAAAAAAGAGCGACGCAACATAAGCATCTTCAACTTCGGCGGTGCCTTCGGGTGATTTCGGCGATAGCCTTAAGTCATAACAAGACTCGGAAGCATAAAACATGCTCAAAACAAATATCTATCTGAGAAAAATGGAAGTGTATCTCCTCGATATGGCCATGTATCCCGATGAGCTCCACCGTCTGCACAACATCATCGCCGGCTATTATAAAAAACGCATCCACGCCGCCGGTAAGTCCGGCGCCGATGCTATCATGATAGGTAAAGATATGGGCACTCAGCAGGGGTTGCTCTTTTCCCCAGAGATGTTCAGATTATATTTTAAAGACCTGTACACCGAACTTGTGGAGATTGCACACAGCTACGGCATGAAGGCTCTGCAGCATTCCTGCGGGAGCAACCGGGAGATTATCGATGATATGATAGATATCGGCATAGAGTGTTTTCAGTTCGATCAGCCTATGGTTTACGATATGGAGGCGCTTGGTGAAAAATTTCGACGGCGGGGCGGCTGTCTATGGAGCCCCGTGGACATACAACAGGTGCTGCCCACAGGCGACAGGCGTTACATTGAAGAACAAACGGAAAAAATGTGTAATATTTTTGACGGAATGCTGATAGTGAAAAACTACCCCGATTTGCCCGGTATAGGCGTTAGAGAAGAATGGGACGACTGGGCTTACGACACGGTTTGCCGCCTTTACGGAATTGAGCAGTAAAAGCGGCCGGACGATTCACCTGCCGCCGGCACTGGAATTTTTGTTGTATTCACTGACCACAAGTTCGTCTGTCGTTGCTTCCACCACTGCGAAGGCGTTGTTAAGGGCTGCCTCGCCTTCAATCATCCCTTTTACGGTATAGTAGTGGATTCCGTTTATTCGGCTATAGGTCCCCCGGTGTTCGTGGCCCTGGAATACGGCTGCCGTGTTGCCGCATTTTTCGAGAACTCTGCGCACCTGTTCGGCATTATTCACATACTGCGCACCTTCGCCGTCAAGGAGCGGGTGTGTGAAAATAATCGCCGGACTTCCCGTGCCGCTCAGGTCGTCCTCCAGCCAGTTGATCTGTTCCTCGTAGATGTTGGCGTCGCTCCAGTGAAAATTGCCACGTTCGTAATCCACGCCGTCGCTGTTGAAATTGGGGTCAAGCACCACAAAATGCAGGCCCCCGACATCAAAAGAATAATGATATCTGCCGGCGGGGATGGCAAGCGCGTTTTCTATCCTGCCGGTAAACTGCTCTTTCGACAGCGAATCCAGGTCGTGATTGCCCAGCACATGGTACCTCGGGCCGGGGAAGCGCTTAAACCCGGCTTCTATTTTGTCAATAAAATCCAGTGTGTCAGATTCACCGGGTTCTTTGGTGCTGTCGATAAGATCGCCGAGTTCAATCATGAAATCAACGTCTTCCTTGTTGACAAGGTCGATACATTCGCGGAGTTTTGTAACCGAATCCTGATAATGGCGGGTGCCACGGGGTTCGTAATCGGCATAATGGATGTCGCTTACGATGGCGAACTTGACCGGTCTGTCTTCAATATCGCACAATGTGCACGGAAGTTTCATTTTTTGTTTTTGCATGATCAGAGGGTTTCACCATAAATTTGTTGTTAGTGTTGCGACATTAAGCGCCTGATTCCAGATTCCGGCCTGTCCGGGTAGAGTGCATGTATCCAGATTGCCAGCCCTCAGTGAACCACCTGCCTGCGGTCTGCAGGCAGGCGGTTCGCTTAGGACTTACCCCGGATTCAGCTCTCCGATCTGTTAGACGATTATAAGCGATATCTGCATATTGTGTCATATGAATCACCCAAAAGCTGTTTTTGGCGTTGGAGCACTGGAAGCTGTACCTGGTTAACTGAATACTTGAACATTGCGCAAAATATAAAAATAGAATATCATATTAAGAATATATCAGCAAACATCAGTCAGGTGAAAAAAATGATTAAAACCATGACATCAAAAGAAAGAGTAAGAGCCGCACTTGCCTGTCTGGAACCCGATCGAGTGCCCATAAACTATCATTCAAATCCAGGAGTTGACGGGAGGCTGAAGGAACACTTTGGGCTTGCCACCGAGGATAACGAGGGACTGCGCAAGGCTCTGGGGGTAGATTTTCGGGGAATAGGCGCTCCCTATAACGGTCCGAAACTCCACGAAGACATACCGGAGCGTGGCGTGAAGGTGGATAACTGGGGCATCCATCGCAGGTATGTTGAGCACGATACGGGCGGTTACTGGGACTACTGCGATTTCCCGCTCCGGGACGCCGACGAGGAAGAAATCTCGCGCCGGCCCATGCCGTCGCCGGACGATTATGATTACAGCGGGGTGCGCGATGCCTGCGAAAGGAACGCGGAGTATGGTCTCCATGTCGGAGGTGCGGGGCTGGGCTGCATTATCAACACGGCCGGATTCCACCGGACGATGGAGCAGGTTTTCTGCGACCTTGCGCTGGATGATCCCGCAGGTTTGTTGCTGATTGACCGTTTTTTGTCGATTCAGCTCGAAGTAACCCGGCGGACACTTGAGGCGGCCCCTGCGGGTGCTATAGATTTTTTGTGGATGGGCGAGGATCTCGGGACGCAGGAGGGCCCAATGATCAGCATGGCCATGCTTAAGAAGCATATTTTGCCGCGACACAAACCATTTCTGGATCTTGCGGCCTCATACGATTTGCCTGTCATGATGCATACGTGTGGTTCGAGCAGCTGGGCCTACGAGGAGTATATTAAAATGGGCCTGAAAGCAGTTGATACGCTTCAGCCGGAAGCCAAAGACATGTCGCCCGCGTATCTGAAGGGAAAGTTCGGCGGACGTCTAGCATTCCACGGCTGCATCAGCACGGCCGGCCCCGTCGCAACCGGCACTGTTGAAGAAACGATTGATTATTGCCGCAATACGCTGGATATCATGATGCCCGGTGGCGGGTACTGTTTCGCGCCGACTCATTCACTTCAGGACAACTCGCCAACCGAGAATGTCGTTGCCATGTATGAAACGGCGGGAAAATACGGGATGTACTGAAGAAAAACGTGTCAGAACGGCCTGGCTGAATTCCTGCGCAGGTATATATTATCTTAGCTTCGTTCGTAAGATCGGCCGGAATTGCCTCGGCTACACCGCCGTCGTCCCTGATCTTCCCGGCGACTTCGTCAAGCTGGTTTGTGCTGCGTGCAGTCGCGGCAATCTTCATGCCAGCCACTGCAAGCTTTTTAGCTACGGCCAGGCCGATGCCCCGGCTTGCACCCGTGACAATGGCTGTTTGACCTTTATACTTATCCTGCATTTCTTTCCCCGCAGTTGGTTTGCGAAATACGCGTGTTAGTACCTCCTGCCGTCGTAGGCCCAATGCAGTAGTACCTGTCTTTGTTTTGGCCGGCAAGTCAAATCGCCTTTCCGACAGTTCTTTTGTATCTGACCGACATGTCTTTTTATCGCTATCCATCTGCCGATTTGCCGGTCGTCGTCTTCATGTCTTCTCCCGAGGTAGTAGCGGCAGTACCACTGGAACCATCCCCTTGGATCATCTTCATGTATCCATCCTTTTTTTCGCCAGTAGGACAGCGGTTTGGAAGCGTTAATCTTGAAATAATTCAATTCAGGATCGTGTTTTTCATGGCAAAGGGTAGCGTTATCAAACCAGCCGTCCGGGAATTCTTCGGTGCAATCCGTCATATATTTCCCCCCGAAAACGCCCATACTCAGCATCTGCCGGGGGGTTAATTCAGGCTTGAAATCCGACCGGAAATTCTTGCCGGCCGGCTCGGTCAAATAATATACATAATGCGTCTGCATCAGGTCGTTCACAGTAATTTTAGTTTTCATGGAGAGTGCTCCAAAATCGGACAAGCCGTAATCCTGAATGCGGAATCTAAAAAAATTGCAAATTCTTTCAAACGCTAAGTGTCTGATAGCAAAATTAAGTTACTCGGCGTCAAAACGTTGGCCCCATGATTAACCACTACGTACGCCGTGCCCAAAAACCGCCCTGCGCCGGTGGGGGCCACGGACTGAAGGAAACAACCAGTCAGTCAAAAACGTTTAGATTATATTCGCCGATCGTACCGACGTAATAGCTGCATTTAAAAATCCTGCACATTCCCCGGTTGCGAGCGAGGTTGTTCATATAACTCAAAGCGACATCCTGTGGGGATTCCGGTTGTGGGCAGCTCATCGAAACATGCAGATGGTCCGGCACAATTCCAACACGCGACAGTTGATGACCGTGCTTTATAGCTGATTTTTCTATAGTTTGCCTCCATCCCGTCAGCACATTCTCCCGCAGTTCTTTTTCCCGCCAGTCCGTGACCAATGAGAGGTGAAGATTGTACCAGTACCTTCCATGAGAACTTGTCCTTGGCTGCGAAATATCCGTATCGTAGTTTTTCTGGTAGTTCCGCAATCGTTTTTGTACACGCGGATCAGCCATGGGATGATGACCCACCTGGTCTTCTATATATTTGTTGATGGATTCGCGCGTTACTGAGCCTATTGAACGATAAGCATAATTGCGCCGGAATGCTTTCGGGCAAACTTTTTTTATTTCGTTTTGTAACCTTCCTTTGACCGACCAAACTATCCTATCGGGCCTAACATGGGGTTTGGTGCTGACCAAAAACTGTGAAACGTTCGAGTTTGTAAATTTATGTTGTAGCACTCGCACTCCGTCAGTTTTCGTTGATGACTTTAAAGTCTCCAACCACTCTTTTTCTTCTACAGCTTTCTTGCGCCAAAAAAGGGATACGGCCCAATTCAATTGATATGCAGGAATAGTATTTTGGGGTGTGTATATCGGTTGCATCTCCCTTTCTCACCCTCACTGTTAGTCCGCTGCCTCCATCGGCGCAGGGCCGATGGAGGGCCTGCTGTGTGCGCACTTGCTCGTAGTGGTTAATCGTCTTCCCACCGGCACAGGGCCGGTGGAGAATTAACCGGCACCAAAACCCATACGCCCGACCAGGCACAGGGCCGGTGGAAAAATTCTCTCCGACACTCTGAAAATCAATGTCGTCTATTTAGAATTTGGGATTTTGGATTTGAGATTTATTTGTTATTTGGTGCGTTGAATTTTGAATTTCCACCTCAAACACATATCAGCTCGCACAACAAGACGTTACGCAAATTAACAATTTTTTGTTAGATTGAAAATTTATCAATGATTCTGCATCCGGGTTGCGCCGGATCGCTTCAAATCCGGAAAACGTGAAAAGCCCGGTCAGAAAATGATCCCTTATCCCAAAATTTGTGAGTCTTGTTTCGGTTTCGGCGGGATAGCCGGGGTACCTCTCGAGGACTGCCCGGCCAAAAAATCCCGGGCCGCTGCCTGAAGCACCTGCGTGATCCGCTTCGGGGTAATATTTTGCCGAAAACAGGCCGCAGGACGGTGATTTATATTTGAGCAGGAAACCGTGAATCTCGTCAAGTCCGTCGAGGAGCCGCCGGGAAAAATCGTTCATTTTGCCGCTAACGTCTATGCTGGTTTCAGGCTGCATGAGCCGCTGTGAATTCTTATTTTGCAGTATTCGGATTGGCTTGCGCGGCACACCCAGGCCTATTTCCACTTCCGGGCAAACTGTTATTATATCGCAGAAACCGCCAAGCTTACGCACAAAAGGAGCAGGTATAACAGCGCCGTTGTATCTGCATTTTTCAAATCCAAGGCATTTACTGCATAGGAATTTAGGCTTTCAGTCATCCATCCGGTAGAATTTTCTCCGCGTCAAATGAGGGTTTTATATATGGCAGTCCGTGTCTTTTGGCTATGACATTGGCCGAGATACGTCCTGATTCGTATATCGTGGGCAGTCCGCTGCCGGGATGCGTGCCGCCCCCGGTGAGGTAAAGGTTGT
>PWZK01000132.1 GCA_003567495.1 Candidatus Brocadiaceae bacterium | reverse complement strand
GCAGCCGGGCTGTATATGACGTCAAGGAAGCACGGGCCGCTGCTTCGGAATTCGGGTTCCCGGTTCTGCTGCGGCCGAGTTTTACTCTCGGCGGAACCGGTGCATCGATAGCTTACAACTCGGGCGAATTCTCAAAAGCCGCCGCCAACGCGCTTAGGCAGAGCATAATAAATGAGGTTCTGGTCGAAGAGTCCATACTGGGCTGGAAGGAGTATGAACTGGAGGTCATGCGCGACAGAAATGATAATGTTGTCATTATCTGTGCCATTGAAAACATCGACCCGATGGGGGTGCATACCGGCGATTCGATTACGGTGGCGCCGGCGCAGACGCTTTCAGACAGGCAGTATCAGCACATGCGTGACGCGGCGCTGCGGATAATTCGCAGGGTGGGTGTAGAGACCGGCGGTTCAAATATTCAGTTTGCAGTATGCCCGGAATCGGGCCGAATGGTGGCGATAGAAATGAACCCGCGCGTATCGCGCTCTTCCGCCCTGGCCAGCAAGGCGACGGGATTTCCGATAGCAAAGTTCGCCGCCAAACTGGCGCTCGGCTATACTTTGGATGAGATACCCAATGATATAACGCGCGAAACACCGGCCTGTTTTGAGCCGGCCATAGATTACTGTGTTACGAAAATGCCCCGTTTTACTTTTGAAAAATTCCCCGGCTCAGGCGACACACTGAACGTGTCGATGAAATCGATCGGGGAAACCATGGCCATCGGTCGAACGTTCAAGGAATCGCTGCAGAAAGCGCTCCGGGGGCTGGAAACAGGCCTGCACGGGCTGGAAAATCCGCAGTCACCGCCGCCCGACAGGGAAACAATGCTCGAGGAGGTGCGCAGGCCGAGTCCGGCGCGCCTGCTATACGTCAAATACGCTCTTGAATCCGGCGAGAGCGTCGAAGAAGTCTCACGTCTCAGCGGCATAGACCCGTGGTTTATCAGTCACATAGCCGATATTGTCGATATGGAAAAAGAAATCGCCTCAGCTGGTTTACCCGATGCCGGGATGCTGAAAGAAGCAAAGAGATGGGGGTTTTCCGACGCGCATATTGCCGCGCTTTGCGGAGAATCTGAAGCGATCGTGCGCCGGGTAAGGAAAAGCATGGGGATTGTGCCAGCATATAAACTTGTGGACACATGCGCGGCCGAGTTTGAAGCCTATACCCCTTACTTCTACTCAACTTACGAAAGTGAAGATGAGAGCAGAACGGGCGAGAGTCAGAAAATCCTGATTATCGGCGGCGGCCCCAATCGCATCGGACAGGGGCTGGAGTTCGATTATTGCTGCGTGCACGCTTCGCTCGCCCTGAAAAAGGCAGGCTATGAGACCGTGATGGTGAACTCAAATCCCGAGACGGTATCCACAGATTACGATATATCCAGTCGGTTGTATTTCGAGCCGCTGACGTTTGAAGATGTAATGAACGTTATCGAGCGTGAGAAGCCGGTTGGGGTTATAACTCAATTCGGAGGTCAGACCCCGCTTAATCTGGCCGACGGTCTTCACCGTGCCGGCGTGAAGATACTCGGCACTTCGCCGGAGGCGATACACGCCACAGAGGACAGAAAGATGTTTCGTCAGCTTGTGCACGGCCTCGATCTCAGGCAGCCGCCCGGCGATACCGCCCTTTCCTACCCGGAGGCGCTGGAGGTTGCCGAGCGGCTCGGTTATCCGGTGCTGGTAAGGCCTTCATACGTGCTGGGCGGGCGGGCTATGGTGGTTGCCTGGGCGAGAAACGAGCTTGAAAATATAGTTGCGGACGCCATGAAAGCCGGACCCGGGCGCCCCATACTTATTGACAAATTTCTCGAGGGCGCCATCGAGGTCGATGTCGATGCCGTCAGTGACGGGGAGCGCGTGATAATAGGCGGCGTAATGGAACATATCGAAGAGGCTGGCGTCCACAGTGGCGACAGCGCGATGGTGCTGCCGGCGTTTTCGCTCGACTCCGGGGCCGTAGAAGAAGTAAAGGAAAAGACACGGCTTATGGCGCTTCGCCTTGGCGTTATCGGGATGATGAACGTGCAGTATGCGGTTAAGAACGGCGAGATTTTCGTCCTCGAGATCAACCCGCGCGCATCGAGAACCGTGCCTTTTGTATCGAAAGCCACGGGACTGCCCCTGGCAATGATCGCATCAAGGGCGATGGCCGGGATATCTATCAGCGAGCAGGAGCTGGATACCGACCCCGAGCCGCCATGTTACGCCGTCAAGGAATCGGTGCTTCCTTTCAGCAAATTCCCGGGAACCGATCCCGTACTGAGCCCGGAGATGAAATCAACAGGCGAGGTCATGGGCATAGGCAAAAGCTTTGGCGCGGCTTTTGCCAAAAGCCAGATCGCCGCCGGGATGAAGATGCCGCCTGAAGGCATGGTCTTTCTGAGCGTAAAAGATGCAGACAAACCAAAAGTGGGGAAAGTCGCCCTGGCCCTGCATAAGCTCGGCTACGAGCTGATCGCAACAGCGGGCACAGCTGCGGTGCTGGAAAGTGTTGGCGTTAAAACGGAAACGGTGCCGAAAATAGCCGAGGGGCGTCCGAATATACTGGATTTCATAAAAAGCGGGCGTGTCGGGCTGATCATAAACACCCCCGGCGGCCCCGTTCCCCACCGCGATGAAGCTTTTATCCGCAGCGAGGCCGTCGGATGCGGCATTCCGCTGGTCACGACGATGGCGGCGGCGGTCGCCTGCGTGGAAGCCCTCGGTGCATCGGAGGAAAGCGCGCTTGAGGTCAGGAATTTACAGGAATTACACGGTGAATAATAAATGCCTAATATCCGAAAAAAGCTGAAAACGACAGACGGGATGCTTGTGCTTGAAGACGGACGCGCCTTTGAAGGTGTGTCTTTCGGCGCTCCGGGCATAGAAACCGGCGAGGTGGTCTTTAACACGGGCATGACCGGTTATCAGGAGATCATCACCGATCCGTCATACCGGGGGCAGATCGTTGCCATGACTTATCCGCTCATCGGCAATTACGGCGTAAACGAGGCGGATGCGGAGTCGGGACGGGCGCAGGTAAAAGGCTTCATCGTGCGCGAGTTCTGCCGCCGCCCATCCAACAGCGACTCAGAAGGCACGCTTGCCGGTTACCTCAGGGAAAATAACGTTATCGCAGTGAGTGATATAGATACCCGGGCGCTGACCCGCCATATCAGGGAAGCCGGTGCAATGCGCGCGGCTATCGCGGCCGGAGACTTCGGCGCCGAGGAGCTGAAGGCTCGCGCCGCCGCGTCGCTTCCGCTGTCCCGCCAGAATCTGGTAAAAGAAGTCACCTGCCGCAAGGCATATGATTGCGGCGGTGATTGGAAGGGGGACTGCGGCGGGGTTCGGATCGTTCTTTACGATTACGGCGTGAAGAAAAGCATCATAGATTGCCTCACACGGGCGGGATGCAGGGTCAGAGTTGTTCCGGCCGACACATCGGCTGCGGAAGTTTTGAGAATGGATCCGGACGGCATCCTGCTTTCAAACGGCCCCGGCGATCCGGCATCACTGAAGAGCGAAATAGATGAAATAAAGAAGCTTACCGGCAAAAAACCAATCTTCGGCATCTGCCTGGGGCATCAGCTTCTTGCGCGCGCGCTGGGAGCGAGCACGTATAAGCTGAAATTCGGCCACCGCGGCTCCAACCATCCGGTTAAAGACATAAAAACGGGAAAAATAGATATAACATGCCAGAACCACGGGTTTTGTGTGGATATGGACAGCCTGCCCGAAGGTGATGTCGAGGTGACACACGTGAACCTGAACGACGGCACAGTCGAGGGATTCCGACACAAAAAACTGCCGCTGATGTGCGTGCAGCATCACCCGGAAGCAGGTCCCGGTCCGCGCGATGCACAACACCTGTACAATCTTATCAGGGAGGAACTTCTGTAATGTGCGGGATTGTCGGGTATGCAGGGACTGGAAACGCTGCAGGGGAAATACTTGCCGGGCTGCGGCGTCTTGAATACCGCGGATACGATTCGGCCGGTATGGCACTTTGGAACGCAGAAACCCGGCGGCTCGACGTCGTTAAATCCGTCGGAAAAATCGACAGTCTGGAAAAACGCCTGAAAAAGGAACTGCCTGCAACCCGGTCGGCTTACGCCATGGGGATAGGCCACACCCGCTGGGCCACTCATGGTGCCCCCACGCCGGCAAACGCCCACCCGCATGTAAGCGACAATGGCGCGTTTGCCGTGGTGCATAACGGTATAATTGAAAATTATCAAACCCTCAAAAAGCGTCTGGCCGCCGACGGTTTTTCATTTAAAAGCGAAACCGATTCCGAAGTAATAGCGCATCTGATCCAGCAGTGCTATGAAGATGACCTCACGAGGGCAGTGTCCGCAGCCCTTAAGAACATAAAGGGCACGTATGGTATAGTAGTCATATCGAATCTGCATCCCGGCGTTATCGTAGCCGCGCGTAAAGGCAGCCCGCTGGCAGTCGGCATCTGCCGGGACAAAACGATAATAGCATCGGATATAAGCGCTATCGTGCAGCATACCGATCGGGTGATATTCTTAGAAGACAATGACATTTTGACGGCTTCTGCAAACGACATTGAAGTCATGTCGCTGAATAACATACCCATAAGTCGGGAAATGACTCATATAGACTGGGATATCGAGCAAATCGAGAAAAACGGCTACAAGCACTTCATGCTGAAAGAAATTTACGGACAGCCCGAAGCCATTGCTGATGCCACGCGCGGGCGGCTGCTGGAAGATGAAGGGAGTTCCAAACTTGATGGAATGCAAATGTCGGCAGGGGAGATGGCATCGGTCGACCGGGTTTTAATCCTGGGTTGCGGGACTTCTCTGTATTCAGGCATGATCGGCAAATATTTTTTTGAAGACTTTGCCGATATCCCCACCGAAGTCCAGCAGTCCGCCGAATTCAGATATCGAAACCCGATCATCGGGGATAAAACTTGTGTAATAGCCCTCAGCCAGTCCGGTGAGACGGCAGACACTCTGGCGGCCGTGCGGGAAGCGATGCGAAAAGGCGCCACGGTGCTGAGTATATGCAATGTGGTAGGCTCTACCATAGCACGCGAGACCGGCCGCGGAGTATATCTGCATGCAGGCCCGGAGGTGGGAGTGGCATCTACCAAGGCCTTCACGTGTCAACTGGCAGTGCTGGCGATGATGGCTCTTCGTTTCGGACGTACTCATCGCCTTTCCTTGCAGCGCGGAGAAGAAATAGTGCAATCCATCCGGCGGCTCCCCGAATATATCCGGGCGGTTCTGGAACAGAAAAACGCTATCCGTAAGATAGCTGAAAAATACGCTCAATTTAAAAATGCCTTTTTTATCGGCCGTGGTTATATGTATCCTGCCGCGCTCGAAGGAGCCCTGAAGTTAAAGGAAATATCATACGTCCATGCCGAGGGCTATCACGCAGCAGAATTAAAACACGGCCCGATTGCACTGCTTGGCTCTGATGTACCTGTTGTGGGCCTGGTTCCGAAAATCCCCGGCTATGACAAAACCTTAAGTAACCTGCAGGAATCAAAAGCCAGGAAATCCCCCGTAATTGCCATCGCCACCGAAGGTGACAGGCATATCATGGAACATTGCGACGATGCTATTTTTATACCGGAATGCCCGGAATTTATTTCGCCCACCTGTGCCGTAGTGGCCGAACAGCTGCTGGCATATTACGTGGCGGAAAAACTTGGATGCGAAATCGATCAACCGCGCAACCTGGCAAAATCGGTGACGGTGGAGTAGGCAACTCATGAAGCACATAATCGAAATATCATACAAAGATAATATACGCGACCCTGAGGGCGAAGAAGCTTTGAGCCGGGCGCGCCTGCTCGGAATAGGTGCAATCGACTCAGTCAGCTCCGTCAGGGTTATTATGCTGCACGGCCGTCTGAACGAAAGTGAGGCTGGGATCCTCGCCGACAGACTTTTTACCGATCCGCTGCTGCAAAGATACAGGTTAAATCCGGAGCAAGTGCTGCGCCGCCGGCTCGGAGAATCGGGGGCGGATCACTGCATCGAAGTCATGCTGAAACAGGGCGTGATGGATCCGGTCAGCGAAACTATACTGAAGGGCGCTGCCGATCTCGGACTCGGCGATAAAATCGAAGCCGTACGAACGGCATGGAAATACATGCTGGCCGGCGATTTGCAGATGCATGAGATGGAAAAGCTGGCCGGGATGGCACTGGCAAACCGGACGATAGAAGATATTTTTATAGACAGGCCGGATCC
This sequence comes from Candidatus Brocadiaceae bacterium, assembly GCA_003567495.1. Taxonomy (GTDB): domain Bacteria; phylum Planctomycetota; class Brocadiia; order SM23-32; family SM23-32; genus PUMZ01. The sequence goes on along the minus strand of PWZK01000132.1, from coordinate 3,391 downwards.
GGATTATTCGCTAAAGACCCCGGCCTACTGCTTTAAACTACACACGATATCCCTTTGCGGTGCGGATTCGGAAGAACTGGAACGCATCAGCAGCGACGGTATGCTTTCACTCAGCCTTGAAGAGATGAAAAGCATACAAACCCATTTTCAAAAAACCGGTCGCGATCCCACGGATCTCGAACTTGAGATACTGGCCCAAACATGGAGCGAGCACTGCGTTCACAAAACCCTTAAAGGCAACGTTGATTACGAAGGACCGGCGCCTTCGGGTTGGGAGAAATATATCGATGCGAACGGACGGCTCGTAATCGAGAACCTTCTGAAAAGCACGGTCATGCGAGCTACGGAAGAACTCGATAAAAACTGGTGTTTGAGCGTTTTCAAGGATAACGCGGGCGTAATCGCCTTTGATGATGAAAATGCTCTGTGTTTTAAGGTTGAAACGCACAATCATCCCAGCGCTATTGAACCGTATGGCGGTGCCGGCACGGGCATAGGCGGCGTGATACGCGATACGCTTGGCGCCGGGCTCGGTGCAATGCCGATAATGAGTACCGATGTTTTCTGCCTGGGGCTGCCGGATATGAAAGAAGAAGACGTTCCCGCCGGCGCAATGCATCCCCGTCGCGTGCTGCGCGGGGTTGTAAGCGGGGTTCGAGATTACGGCAATCGCATGGGTATTCCCACCGCCAACGGCGCGGTATATTTCGACGAAAGATACACCGGCAACTGCCTGGTTTTCTGCGGCAGTCTGGGATTATTGCCGCGCTCCAAAATCGAAAAAAAGCCCGAGTGCGGCGATTTCATACTGGTGGCCGGCGGCAGAACCGGGCGCGACGGGATACACGGTGCGACCTTCTCTTCGGCCCGACTCCACAGCGACAGCGAGGAGGTGGCCGGTGGCGCCGTGCAGATAGGAAACCCCATAATGGAAAAAAAACTGGCCGACACCATACTTCAGGCACGTGACCTGGATCTGTTCAATTGCATCACTGATTGCGGCGCAGGCGGGCTCAGCAGTGCCGTGGGCGAAATGGCGGCGCAGCTCGGCGCAGAAGTCGAAATCGACAAGGTGCCGCTGAAATATGAGGGCCTGTCTTACTGCGAGATATGGATCTCGGAGGCCCAGGAGAGAATGGTGCTGTCGGTGCCGCCAGAAAATCTCGAATCCATACTCGAAGTCTTTGCCGCCGAAGATGTCGAAGCAAGCGCAATAGGACGCTTTACGGGCGACAGCACCCTGCGGCTGCGCTTCAAAGGACATCTTGTGGCCGAACTTGACATGAAGTTTCTGCACGACGGGCTGCCTGCTTTCAACGGCAAAGCATACTGGAGCCCGCCGCAGCACCCCGATCCGCTGCTTGATGTACCAAACGAGGGCGGCCGCGCAGTCCCGCGTGCTCACGCCACGGGAGAACCCCAGGATCTGGATGTTCTCCTTAAAAATATACTTGCCGCGCCGAACGTCCGCTCCAAAGAGTGGATAATTCGCCAATACGATCACGAAGTGCAGGGGCGCTCGGTCGTCAAACCGCTTGTCGGGGTTGAATGTGACGGCCCGGGAGACGCGGCAGTTATAACACCCGTCCTCGGATCTCCGCGCGGCGTCGCCGTCTCCTGCGGCATGAATCCCGGATACGCCGACCTGGATCCCTACCATTTTGCCGCCGGCGCCATAGATGAAGCGCTGCGAAATATAACGGCTGTCGGCGGGGACCCGTCAAGAGCCGCACTGCTTGATAATTTCTGCTGGGCCAATGCGCGCCGGCCCGAGCAGCTCGGTGCGCTGGTGCGCGCGTCGATGGCCTGTTATGACTGCGCGATCGCGTTCAAAACACCGTTTATCAGCGGAAAGGACAGTCTCAATAATGAATTCAATATCGGCTCGGAAACTATAAGTATTCCGCCGACACTTCTCATAAGCGCCGTTTCACCCGTTGACGATATCAGTTTCGCGCAAACCATGGATCTGAAAGAATCGGACAACCCGCTTTATATCGTGGGGAATACATACCCGGAACTCGGCGGTTCTCATTATTACGCACAGATGGGCCTGAAAGGGCGCTCGGTGCCGAAGGTAAGGGGGGATGCGGCGCGTGAAAGCATGTATACGCTACATCGCGCCATAACCGCGGGCATGGTCAGGGCCTGCCACGATTTGTCGGAAGGCGGGGTGGCGGTCGCGGCGGCGGAGATGGCATTCGCCGGAAACCTCGGAGCAAGTCTGGACTTGAGAGAAATGCCGTATTCGGGCCTGCAGCACCTTTGCAGCGATGAGGTAATGCTCTTTAGCGAGTCCAACAGCCGTTTTCTCGTAGAGGTGGACATGGCGCAGGCGGAGCAATTTGAGCGAAAGCTCTCCGCCGTACCCTGCAGCAAGATTGGCAAGACCGACGCGTCGGGGATTCTTTCCATCATCGGACTGAACGGAGGAATAATACTGAAGACGCCGATTGAGGAACTGAAGATGGCATGGCAAACACCACTTTTTGAGTGAAATATGCGGGACATGGCTGCCAGAACACTTATACTCAGAACCGCCGGAACGAATAACGACCTGGAAACCGAGTTTGCGCTCCGCCTTGCCGGGGCTGAAACCAAGAGACTGCACATCAACCGGCTGAGAGAGAACCCGGCATTGCTATCGGAGTTCGATATTATGGTTCTTCCCGGCGGATTCAGTTACGGTGACTACCTCGGCGCCGGTGCGGTGCTGGCGAATGAACTTGTGACATTCCTTAAAACTCCACTCACGGAGTTTGTCAAAGAGGGAAAATTTGTGGTGGGCATCTGCAACGGGTTTCAGGTGCTGGTAAAGGCCGGCCTTCTGCCGGGGCCGCTGTTCGGGGAAAGAGAGGTGACTCTGGCGGCAAACGACAGCCATAAGTTCGAAGACCGCTGGGTTTACCTGGAGTCAGCACAAAATAAATCCGGCACTGCGCAAGAAGGCGAGCGCATGTATATGCCCGTCGCACATGCCGAAGGAAAGATTGTTTGCCGGAGCGAGGATACTTTAAAGCGGCTCTCCGACAACGGACAGGTGCTTTTTCGCTACAGCGGGCCCGATGGTTCTAAACCGTGCTATCCCTGGAATCCCAACGGGTCGGCCGACAATATAGCGGGGCTGTGCGATCCCGGCGGACGCGTGATCGGAATGATGCCGCATCCCGAACGCTGCTGCATGCCGCAGCAGAACCCGGCGTGGACCCGAAAGCGAAACGAGGCTGGGACGGACGGCCTGACTTTTTTCAGAAGAATTGTGAGTAAAGCTTTACAGGATGCTATTTAACGCTAGCCTGCTTTGTGAGAAATGCAGGCTAAATTTTAGACTGAGGAACCTTAAAATGCCCTCCGCAAAAAGCACACCCGGCGGCATTACCAAATACATATT
>PWZK01000299.1 GCA_003567495.1 Candidatus Brocadiaceae bacterium | reverse complement strand
TTTACAGGATGCTATTTAACGCTAGCCTGCTTTGTGAGAAATGCAGGCTAAATTTTAGACTGAGGAACCTTAAAATGCCCTCCGCAAAAAGCACACCCGGCGGCATTACCAAATACATATTTGTAACCGGCGGGGTAGTCTCGTCACTCGGGAAAGGCATAACAGCGGCGTCGCTCGGCATGCTGCTTAAATGCCGGGGCCTGAATGTCCGGCTGCAGAAGTTCGACCCTTATCTTAACATAGACCCCGGAACCATGAGCCCTTACCAGCACGGAGAGGTCTATGTTACCGAAGACGGTGCTGAAACCGATCTGGACCTGGGCCATTACGAGCGTTTCACCGGGGAGCCGACAAGCAGGCACAGCAACTATACGGCGGGGCGCATATATCATTCCGTTCTCTCCCGGGAAAGAGAGGGCGGATATCTGGGACAGACCATACAGCTCATTCCGCACGTTACCGATGAAATCAAAAAAGCAATCCGGAGCCTTGCCGGTCCAGGCACGGATGTCGTAATAGCGGAGATCGGCGGCACCGTGGGCGATATCGAGGGACTGCCCTTTATGGAAGCGCTCAGACAGATGGCGCTTCAGGAGGGCCAGGATAATGTCATGTATATACATGTATCCCTCGTGCCGTATATCCGAGCAGCTGGAGAGGTAAAGACCAAACCTACGCAGCACTCGGTGGGGCGTCTGAGAGAAATCGGCATCACGCCCGACGCTATTATCTGCAGGACGGAAAAAAAACTGACAAAAGAGCTGAAAGAAAAAATTTCGCTTTTCTGCAGCGTGCCCCACGACGCCGTTATAGATGAACCGGATGTAAAAGATACCATCTATGAAGTCCCTTTCATCTTTATAGAAGAAGGGCTGGACGACCTTATAGTCAAAAAACTCCGGTTGCCGGCGAAAAAGCGAGATACGGGGCCCTGGCCCGGGATCCTTGACACCATCCGCAACCCGGAAAGAGAAGTAGAGATAGGCGTAGTCGGCAAGTACGGCGAGCTGCAGGATGCTTATAAGTCCATTTATGAAGCCCTGGACCACGGTGGTCTTGCCAACCGCTGCCGGGTGAATGTCAGGCGGGTTAAGGCTGGTGATATTTTGGAAAAAGGCGCCGCATATCTTCTCGAAGGCGTCGGCGGTATCCTTGTTCCCGGCGGATTCGGCTCGAGGGACATAGATGGGAAAATCGAGGCGGCCAGGTATGCAAGAGAAAACGGGATTCCGTTTTTTGGCATCTGCCTCGGACTTCACTGCGCACTGATTGAATTTGCCCGCAACGTTTGCGGGCTACAGGATGCCGACAGCTCGGAGATGTCGCCGAATACCGAATCCCCCGTTGTCTGTCTTCTGGATGGGCATAAGGAGCTGAAAGGCAAGGGTGGCTCGATGCGTCTGGGTGCGTATCAATGCGAATTAAAGAAAAATTCCAGGGCTTACCAGGCGTATGGCGGGAAAAACATCAGGGAACGCCACAGACACCACTACGAGTTTAACAACGATTATAAACAGCACTTTGAGGAGAACGGCGCTCTGTTCTCCGGTATAAACCCCGAGCACGATCTGGTGGAGGTATTCGAGCTGCCCGAGCATCCCTGGTTTGTGTGCTGCCAGTTTCACCCCGAGTTCTCATCCCGCCCGACGGCTCCAAATCCGCTATTTAAGCATTTTGTTCTTGCATGCTGCATAAACACAGATTAGAACGCCGCCTGTCTGCCGCCGGGCAGGTAGCAGGCAGGCTGTCGATGCAGTACTGTGCATACGCAGAGAAAATGTATATATTCAGTGAACCACCTGCCTGCAGCAGGCAGGCGTTGGGCACTGTAATAAGTATTTTAGGACCACAGATGGACACGGATTAATACGGATAAGACTCAAGACTTAAAAGTTGTTGTCCCCACTATTGCCAACTTACCTTTGCATGCATGTTAAATACAGATGAACACCGATTTCTTCGAATCAAAATTCCCCAATATCACTACACATATCCTACATTTCTATAATACTGAAAAAAAACCTTTCACATTCTTTGAAAGATAATATCTGTGTTCATCTGTGGTTCTTCTTCTTTCAACGACGATACGGGGTTCGCTGAGGATTTACGCACAAAGAACGATCCCGATCCCGATAGCGATATCGATACCAATTTATAGTGAGCCAACGGGTTCGTTTGATATTGGAGATCCTGCTGAATAAAACCCGAAAAGCAAAACAGGTCTCATGGCTTTTTCTAGGAGATCAGGATATTGATATTAATTACTGTCGCTGGTTTAAGAAATGCGCGGGACCACGCAAGAGTCTTGTGTAAGTGTTGTTTTGCATAGTCTGCCGACGGCACTCCTGTTTGCCGGTGCTTTTACGCGTATGTAGCGGTCACTGTATCCGTACATCCATCCATCTCGCTCGACTTTTTCATACAGGACTCGCACCCGGCATCCGACAAACCTTCGCGCCCAATCAGCTTGCATACGGGCATCGAGTGCGCGCAGAACTTCGGAGCGCCTGTTCGCCTCTGCCGGATCGATACGGGGCCGCATGTCGTATGCAGCGGTTCCGGGGCGCGGGCTGTAGCAGAACACGTGCAGGCGGCTGAAACCGGCATTTTCGCAGAACTCCACCGTGTTTCTGAATGCGCGTTCGTCCTCGCCGGGAAATCCCACCATCACGTCGGTGCTTATTGCCGGTTCATCAAGCGCTTCCCTGACCCGGTCGAGAACTTCCCTGAAAGCCTTCGGCGTGTAGCGACGCCGCATCGCCGCCAGAACCCCAACATCTCCGCTTTGCAGCGGCAGGTGAAGGTGGGCGCAGACACCCGGCAGCGCCATGGCGGCAAGCAGCCGGTCACTCACCTCCGGCCCCTCCAGCGAACTTATGCGCACTCTTATGCCTTTGTCCAATCCCTCAAGCGCCTCCACCACGTCGGCAAGCTCTGAATGCCCGGGCAGGTCTCCGCCGTACATGCCGAGATGGATGCCGGTTAATACAAGCTCACGGAAACCGGCACCTACCATTCTCTTCCCCTCCTCCAGCGTATCGCGGAGAGAACGGCTCCTGGGCCGCCCTCTCGTGTGCGGCACAACGCAGTAGCTGCAGAAAGAATCACACCCGTCCTGTATTTTTAAAAATGCACGCGCCCTGCCTCGAAAATTATGTACGCCGAAATCTACGCTGCCACCATCCTGCGGAGAAAAGCCTTCGGGAACGATGTCTTTTATCATTTGCTCCCATTCAGTACGTCCGTAAACGCCATCTACATGCTCAATAGCTTTGAGCGCATCCTTGCGGAAATCCGCGTAGCAACCGGTGACAAATACGCGGGCGCCGGGCGCCTCGCGCTTGCGTCGCCTTATAATCCGCCGGGCCTTTCTGTCGGCTACGTGGGTAACCGTGCAGGTGTTGATGAACCACAGGTCGGGCGTTTCATCTTCAGCCGCCGGCTGCATCCCCGCGGATTCCAGCATCTCCCGCAGACGCTGCGAGTCGTAGCGATTTACCTTACAGCCGAATGTTTCTATGCGAAAGGTCTGTTTTTCCATGTTCTTTCCCGAATTTGAGGCGGTCGATTGGAAAGAGAGCGAAAATTCGGTTATTATCTACTCGTGTCTGATAATATACATGATTGTATGTAAAATCACAAGAAAGACGGGGAGCATTGCAAATGGAAAAAATAAGATACGGCGGATGGGGTAATTGTTACAAATTGGCAAACGACACCCTTGAGGTTATCATCACAGGTGATGTGGGACCCCGGATTATAAGACTTGCGGTTCCGGGCGAAGAGAACCTGCTGAAAGAGTTTCCTGAAATGATGGGGCTCACCGGTGGCAAAGAGTGGCGAATATTCGGAGGGCATCGGCTATGGCATGCACCGGAAGCCCATCCGCGCACCTACCATCCCGACAACCATCCGGTTCGCATCAGACCGCTGAGCTGCGGCCTCAGGGCGATTCAGGAGGTGGAAAGCAGCACCGGCGTTGAAAAACAGATCGACCTGGCCCTGAGCGACTCCGCTCCTCATGTAAAACTCACCCATCGCATAATAAACCAGAATCTGTGGCCTATAACGCTATCCGCCTGGGCGCTGACCGTCATGGCGCCCGGAGGAGAAGCCATAATCCCTCTGCCGCCGTACGAACCGCATGGAGAACGGCTTTCACCATCACATCCTCTCGTGTTGTGGCCCTACACCAGGATGAATGACCGGCGCTGGGTCTGGGGAGAAAAATATATAAAACTCCACCAGGAGCCCGGCGCATCGACGCCACAGAAAATAGGACTTGCACTGACCTCGGGGGTCGCATATTATTCACTGGGAAGTCAGCTGTTTGTAAAAAAATACGCCCATCAGAGCGGCGAAGCGTATCCTGATTTCGGATGTTCCTTCGAAACCTTCACTGACGGAGAAATGCTGGAAATGGAATCACTCGGCCCACTGACGCGGCTTGCTCCGGGAGAGGCCGTCGAACACGTCGAACACTGGTTTGTGTTCCGGGGAATTGAATTAACAGGCTCCGAGCAGCAAATCGCCGATTCACTCGAGAGAGTAAACAAACAGTGCGAAAAGCTTCTATGAGACGGCCTGCTTATTCTCCAATATAACCGAAGTCGCTATCGGGATCGGGATCGGGATCGCTATCGGGATCGAATAAAAATGTAAACAACACTTACAGCGTCTCAATTAAATCTTTTTGCCAAAAAAGCAAGAATTTTACAATTAAGATACTATGCATTTTCAGAGACTTCGCTCTGAAAATGGGGCGCCTTCGGCGCAGTACTGTGCATACGCAGAGAAAATTACAAATTCGAAATCTCAAGTTTCAAATAAATCCAAAATTATAATATCAAAATTCAAAACGTTGAACGGCATCCGGCAACAACAACGCATTTCCCGTAGGGGCAACCCCCTGTGGTTGCCCAACATCGCGAGCATTCGCACCAGGGCAATCACGGGGGATTGCCCCTACGGTTATTTTCGCCGCATCCGGCATGTTTTGAATTTGCAATTTTGGATTTGAGATTTATTTGATATTTGTAATTTTGAATTTTGAATTTAATCCCACACCCATATCAACCTGAAAATAAAAAATTCCCAAAGCGACAAAAAAATGTTAGATTGGCTACATTAAGAAGCCTACGCCCTGGGATGGAAGCGGGCATGGCTGTTTACGAGCCGTTTTTGATCGACGTGGCTGTAAATCTCGGTGGTGGCTATGTCTGCATGGCCGAGCATCATCTGGATGGCACGAAGGTCCGCCCCGCCGGAGAGAAGGTGTGTGGCAAAGCTGTGGCGGAGCATATGAGGATAAATATTGTGTCCAAAACCTATACGCCCGGCATATTTTTTAACTGCACGCCATACCAGTCCCCGGTCAATACGCCGCCCGGATTTTGTCAGGAAAAGAGCTTTCTCGCCTTCCAGACGCGCCAGATTCGGCCGCACTCTTTCACAATAGTCGTCCAGTGCATCCAGAGCCGATTTCCCGATCGGTATGAGGCGTTCCTTACCCCTTTTGCCATAGCACCTTAAAAAACCATATTCTGCATTCACGCTGCCCGAATTGAGCCCGCAGACCTCGGAGGCGCGACAGCCCGTGGCGTAGAGCACCTCTAAAATCGCGCGGTCACGTATCTCGAGCGGTTTTTTCCCGTCCGGAGCGTTCAGCAATTGATCCACCTGCCCCGTCGATAGTATTTCCGGAACCTTACGCCAGAGCCTGGGCGTCCCAAACAGCTCGGCGGCGTCATTTTCGACGTAGCCCTCCATTTTGAGAAAACGGAAAAACATCCTTATGGCGACTACGCAACGCCACACCGAGTTCGGAGAAAGCCCACCCTGGCGGGAGCTTTCGACAAAATTAACCAGGTCGCTAACCGCCAGCCGCTCGATGCAGGAAAGTGTGTCGATAGATTGTCCCGCCAGGAATTTTTTTATATCCGACCGGTATGCTTCAAGGGTGCTCCTGCTCAGCCCGCACTCGGAAGCGCAGTAATCTATAAAAAGTTCCAGATATTCCTCGGATTCCATCATAAAATCACCATATAACCAAATTTGTTCTAACCCGCATATTTCACAAATCAACAACAAAAATCAATGTAAAGGCTTACAATGTATATGTTAAGCGATACTTTAGAGGCATTTCAAATTTCACAGTGTGTACCTGAGCCTTATAAACGGCGGTTTACCTGCGGGTGCGTCCCCGATTGGGTTCCGGGTTCTCAGTTCTCAGTTCTGAGTTCGCCGTTGCCGTAACCGAGAACCCAGAACCCATAACCCATAACCCAGAACCCAGAACCCATTTTGGCGTTTGATTGCTTCGCACCTCACACCGCCAGGAACGCGTGAAAAAGCGGGCCGATCTCTTTCACAACTTTAAAGTTTTTTGTCCTACTTTTTTTCAAAAAAGTAGGTGTCGTCGGGGCAATCGGCCCCGTCATCCTCCGGCTCCGGCAGGGCCGCAATCAGTTTTTTGGCGCCCTTAGCATGGCGGCCTTCTTCTACAAGCGTTTCAAGATACGGCACGCTATGTTCGAGCGGAATAGTGAGCAAGGAGTTCATTATAGTTTCTTTTATCCTCGGATCACCATGTTTTTCACTGGCGCCGGCCAGAAACTCGCACAGCTCCGCTTCATCCGACTCGCACGCTACAGTTTCGATATGCGATATTATCCCGCGCACCTTTCGCTCCCAAAACGCGGTGGCGGCGGGAAAAAGAACTGTCATGAACACACCTTTTATCGGGTATGGTGCTCCCGCAATTCCCAGAAGCAGACCCAGTGCGGCCGGCGGCGCCAGAGCTCGCAGAGTTTCGCGCGGCCGCAGTCTCAGAAACCACATGCAGCCGCATATGCTCAACAGTGCGGCAGACATATAGGGGCCCTCCCCGGCGAGCCACCCGGCTCTTATAGCAAATAGTGTGCGGCCAAGTACAAGGACAATCATAAAAAAAGCAGGCGCAGCCCCGAGCCAGAACAAAAGAGCTAAAAAAAGTCCGGGTAATTTTTTTATAATTACGATCAAAACGGATACGCTTGCAAACAAAGCGATTACCAGGTATGGCAAAAAGCGGTGGAGCCAGAAATACGGGCGATGAATCTCCGATTTCACCCGGGCTATATCCAGATATCCGGCCCCGAGCTTTCCCCGTTCATAAAGCTCGTCTTCAATCGGCAACGCCGTTTCGAGAACGAAATCCCGCGCCTGAGCAGCGCTCCAGTCCGGACGTTTCTGGAGCGCATAGGCCAGCGCCGCGCTGACGCGCGGAGCGGCGTATGAGGTGCCGCGGGTCTCAATTATCTTTCGTGTTTGACCGTATGGAAGGAATGCGAGCTCTTGCAAACTTGCCTCGCCTGAAGCGGAAATGTCGATATGGCTGCCGTAATTCGAATGAGGGGATTTACCGTATTCTTCAGAGCTTGCCACGGCAACAACACTCCCGTGTCCTGCGGGATAGACGGGCGTCTCGGATGCATCATTGCCGGCAGCGGCAACTATCACCACGCCGGCTTTGCTCAGATCTTCCAGACGGGACATGATTTCCGGATCCGGTGAAGTAAGGGAGAGGCTTATATTCAGAACAACCCTTACCTCCGGATTTTTGCGGGCATATGCCAGGCATACGCCCAGTGCATGCTGAAATTCTCTTTTTCCCGCTCGTCCCGTAATATCTTCAGCCGGCAGCCCGACCACGGCAACATTGGCATGACTGCGCAGCACTCGTGCGACCATACTCCCGTGCGATGCCAGCTCGGGTCCGGCAGGATGGTGCCCACGCACGTATGAAGGGTTCAGGGGAGAATCGAGCACAAAAACAACTACATTTTGCGACGACACAATATCCGCCGCGGTGAGCCGGAACCCGGCCGAGGCATCGACAACCGGAGGGCGCGGAACGAAACGCCCGAATGCCGCAGCAGTGCACAGAAGTAACACAATGCATATGATGACCCTGACCGTGGGGATAACGCTGCGTTCCCGGCCGGTTTCAACAGCCATGTCGCTTTCTGCTTGCATGATAAGCGCTTAATACTTTTTCAAGCAAAGTCTTGAAAAAGTATTACAGGGTTAGACCATATGTACCTTACAACGCGGCGTTTTTTGATCGAAGTCCTCGATATGATCCCGATCCAGGCCGTTGCAGCCGCCGACATAAAGGTTTTTCAGGGCGTCCAACTCCAGCAGAGGGGTCAGATCGGTGACGCAGTGACAACCAGCCAGGTCCAGGTGTTCGAGGCGGGATAACTTGCCCAGAGCGTTTATATCCGTTATCCGGCTGCATCCGGCCAGTTTAAGGCTTCGAAGCTCTCGCAACGCTTCAACGGGAGAAAGTTCAGATATTTGCGAGCAATTGCGCAAATCCAGTTCCAGAAGCTGAGATTTATATTTTATGCTTATCATCCGCAGGTCATCGTCGGTAACCTTAGGGGGCAGGCTCAGTTTTCTTACGTTTCGCAGGTTATAAAGAGGCCGAAGGTCTTTAACGTTTCTGCAGCCGAAAAGATACAGTTCCCTGATATTAACCAGCTTCGAGATAGGCGACACGTCGGTAAGGCGCGGGCAATCTGAAAGATCCAGGTGTTGCAGTTTATTGAGACTTTGCAGGGGGGATATGCTTCTTATTTGCTTACACCGTGAAAGTTCAAGCCACCGCAGCCGGTTCAGCACGCCAAATGGCTTTAGGTTATGCACGTTATCGCAGTTTCGGACTGCGATTTTTTGCAGATCTTTTGCGTAAGCGATCGGCTCTATCTCCCAGACGTTATCGCAGTTGACAAGCTCAAAACTTCCGAGGTTCTGGAGCTTTTCAATCCCGCTGAGCCGGCTCAAATCCTCACAATCGGCCACTGAAAGCCGTACCAGCGGCGCACTGCCGGCAAATGTCTCGAAATTCTCCAGCTCATAACAAGAAGCCAGATAAAGCATTTTCAGTTTTGAAAAAAGATGCGTCACAGCCTCAAGCCTATCCGCCGCCGCACTAAAGCATTCCAGAATTTGGAAATTTGGAACATGCAAAAGGAATTCAAGATCCATGCCGCGCGCGACTTTGACCGTCCTGATATACCTGCACCTGCGCGCCGGGGCACTCACTATCCATTGCTGGGCCTGTTTATCGGACAGATCAATGCCAACCGGAATCTTTTTTTTCCCTATACGAAAAGAAACAAAAGCAGAAAAAAACAATATCCCCTTGTGCAACGAGAAATTCGCCTTGGTCGGCTCGCCCCGGTAATGGCACCAATACCAGGAAGTATGCCCGATATCCAGCTCCATTATCGTTACGTCTTTTGTGTTGTGAACCATCCCTGTCATAATTACCGCCTCCAAATAAATTCAAAAATACAATATCAAAATTCAAAATGTTGAATGGCATCCGTAAACAACAGCGCATTTCTCGTAGGGGCAACCCCCTGTGGTTGACCAACATCACGGGCGTTCGCACCAGGGCAATCACGGGGGATTGCCCCTACGGTTATTTTCGTCGCATCCGGCATGTTTTAAATTTGCAATTTTTGATTTGAGATTTATTTGATATTTGTAATTTTGAATTTAATCCCATACCCATATCAACCTGAAAAAAATTCCCAAAGCGACAAAAAAATGTTAGATTGGCTATATTAATTCTTTTTCAAAACTTCGCTCTGAAAATGGGGCGCCTTCGGCACGGCAAACAGAGAAGCCCGCACCACAATCACAGGCCCGAAGGGCCGACTCACCCGCCTGCCTGCCGCGCTGCGGCGCAGGCAGGTAGCCCCGGG
>PWZK01000279.1 GCA_003567495.1 Candidatus Brocadiaceae bacterium | reverse complement strand
TTTCGTATTCGTCAACAACTTCCGATGATGGCATATCATCCGTTTCGTCGTATGAAGAGACGCCCTTGCCACTATCTTCTATGACATCGGTAAGGAGATCATCCTCACCACCTTCAAGTTCTTTTACGTCAATGACTTTGGTGACCGCATCCTCTGAGTCAAAATCATCTTCGGCAGAATCTTCCGCGTCTTCTTCGTGGTCGGTAAGCAGAAAATCCCCTTCGTCTGCATCTTCCTCGTCTTCTTCGTGATCGGTGAGCAGAAAACCCCCGTCATCTGCATCTTTTGCCGCGTATTCACCCGTTTCCTCGTCGGCCTCGCTTTCGCCCGCTTCTTCTTTTCCTGCATCTTTCTCATTTTCACCTTCTTCGTAAAGCAGGAAGTCGAACTCATCATTGTCAGCTTCTGTTTCACCTTCGGTTTTTTCCACATCCTTATCGGTTTTTTCCTTTTTAGGCGGTTTTTCTTCCGATTCCGGTTTTGAGTCGTCTTCTTCGAACATGGTATCAAAACCGGCCAGGTCATCTTCATCCTCGCCTTTCGCCTGTTCCCGGCCCTGGCCGGGACCGCCGAGGTCCGCCACCTCTGAGACATCCTCCTGAGAGTCTTCGGGGCCTTTGCCTTTGCTCACCGGGCTGCCGGGAGTCTCTGCCTGATTCTGATCCAGACCCAGATCCAAATCGCCAATGACGGTCAACTCGGAGGCATCATCCTGAGCGTCTTCAGGGCCTTCGCCTTCGCTGGCCGGGCTGCCGGGAGTCTCTGACTGATTCTGATCCAGACCCAGATCCAAATCGTCAAGGACGGTCAACTCAGAGGTATCATCCTGAGCGTCTTCAGGGCCTTCGTTTAGTGAGCCGCCAGAGGCTTCTGCTTCCTCTTGATCCAGATCCAGATCCAGATCGCCAAGGTCTGTCAATTCGGAGACATCTTCTTTACTTCTTGCTATTTTTTCGATCTCTTCTGCAGAAAATAGCCTCGTTTCCCCGCTCACCTGCGGGCTAAGCCTTCCCGACGCAATCAGCGCCTCAAACTCCTGTCGGGATATTTTCAGCTTTTGCCTGGCCTGTTCTTCAGTGATACTTTTTCCTGTCATCTTATCACCTCCTTGAGCCGATCAATCCGGATACATATAAAACCCCCTCCTAATCCTCTGTACAGGTTACACTCAAACGGGTTGCAAAGTCAAGTGAAATTGTTGCAGAGGAATTTGCACCCGACAAAACGTAGAAAGCAGGGGCGCCTTTAACCTGCGCCCCGACACGCGTGAAATAAGCGGGTTTTCAGCGCAAATTCCTCTTACTGAATGGTTATGTTGATAGACGCTGCTGAATTTGGTATTATAGTGGGTGAGAGGACAGGCCTGGTCGATTTCTCGTGAGTTGTCATTGCGCACGCCCCGGTTAAAATCGGGGCAAGTGAGCCTGTTGAGTTAGGGCAATGTACAGGGGTAAGTCCTCAGTGAACCACGTCTCATTTTGCTTGTACGGGCACTTAAACCGCCGTTTGCCGTTGCCGGGAACGCGGGCGTCCCCGCCCGCATGCCGTTAGTGCGGACTCTGGCGCCGGCGTTCCCGGGGAAGACGTGGTTCACTGAGGACTTACGTACAGGGCTTATAGGACCTATAGGACCTATAGGACGTATAGGACGTATATGCTGCAACATACTGAGGCCGCCGGCAGTTGTGCAACAGGCTCGAGCCCTCAGAAAGCCGTCTGCCTGCTGCAGGCAGGCAGACCATGTCCGGGGTTTACTGAATATAATTACGTTTGAGGAGGTAACATTATGTCCATGCCGATTGCAGGAGCACAGCTGTATACCGTACGTGATTTCACCGATACCATAGAAGATGTGAAAAAAACGCTTGAAAAAGTGGATGCCATAGGCTATAAATGCGTTCAGATCTCGGCTTTCGGCCCGGTCGATATGGCGGAAGTGGGCCGCATATGCGAGGGCGAGGGGCTTACAGTAGGCGCCACGCATACGAGTTGGCAGCGTTTTTTAGAAGAACTCGACGATGTGATCGAGGAGCATAAAGCGCTCGGATGCGACCACCCGGCTATAGGAGGTTTGCCGGAAGGATATCACTCCGGGGAGGGGGTAAGGCAATTTATCGACGAGCTCACCCCTGTAGCCCGCCGGCTTTCAGAGGAAGGCATGGATTTTTCCTACCACAATCACGCCAGAGAACTGATTAAATATGGCGATAAGACCTGGCTTCAGATGCTTTACGAGCAAAGCCCCCCGGATATTCTGAAAGCGGAAATCGATACCTACTGGATCCAGGCGGGAGGCGGCGACCCGGCATGGTGGATCAGCAAATGCGCGGGACGCGAGCCGATCGTCCATTTCAAAGACATGCGGATGAGCCCCGACGGCGAGCAGCAGATGGCCGAAATCGGGGAAGGCAATCTTAACTGGGAAGCCATATTAAAGGCGTGCGAAGCAGGCGGCGTGCAGTACGCAATGGTCGAACAGGACCGCTGCTACGGTCGCGACCCCTTTGAATCGCTCGCCATAAGCTACAACAACCTCCGGGAGATGGGCATTGAATAAAAGCGTGCATTCGAAGAAATCTGTGTTCATCTGTCTTTTAGGCACAGGCAGGTGGCGGGGGCACTTATATAGCCCGCCCGCTTCATAAACCATTGTTATTTTGCAGAAGTAAGAACGTTGTCATTTAAGTTCAGGGGTATAACAATTATGGTAATGCCGTGGTTTCGGAAACATAAAAAGATATTGATGGTCGCCCTTATCGGGTTTTTGATGTTCACATGGGGCATGCTGCCGGCACTGCGGCACTTCGCCACCGAGGCAGTAGAAAGGCACGGCAGCATAATGGACAGGCCCGTCACGCCTCAGGCCCTTCACCGGGCGGCCGGCGAACTTGAGCTCATATCCAGTGCCGGTTTCATGCAAAGAAAACCGCTTATCGAACGCTTTATCCTTGTGGGCGACCTGGAGCCGGAAGAAGAAGCCTCGGAGATGCGTATCACCGGCGATGCCGTATGGCGCTACCTGATGCTCACATATATGGCGGAAGATGCCGAAATTGAAGTGCCCGAGATGCTTGTGAGAGAGATTTTGCAGCAGTTCCCGCCCGAGATGCAGAACAGAACCACATATAATGCCATAAAAAACTGGATTGCCATTTCAGAACTAACCGACTTTACCGAGCACGCCTATGGCCCGTGGAATACCGATCTGTGGATGAAATACGTCTATAATAACCATGCTGTTAACGCGGAGTTTGTGAAATTACCCTCCGAAATATTCGCCCCCGCGACCGAAGTAACGGAAAAAGACGTGCATGATTTTTACGCGCGCCATAAAGAAAAGCGCCCCGACCCCGAGGCCGGTAAATTCGGTTACATGGCCCCGGAAAGGGTAAAAATAGAATACGCTTACCCCGATCCTGATATTATAAAAGAGCAGATCAAAATACCGGAAGATCAGATTCTCAATTACTATGAGGCAAACTTAGAGGAATTTGTAATCGAAGAAAAGGAAGACGAAGAAGAAGAACCGGCAAAGGAAAAAGACGAAGAAAACGGCGAACCCGATGCTGATACGGGAGAAGACGAAAGCCCCGACCGAGAGGAACGGGAAGATGCCGGGGAAATGACGCTCGAAGACGACGGCCGGGACGAAAACGATGTGGGTGCTGAAGACCCCGAGCCTTCGTACAGGCCTCTTGTGGAGGTAAGGGATGAGATCGAAAAAATTCTTATCCCTAAAGAGGCCAAAAGAGTAGCCCGCGAAATTGCCGAATCCGTGATGGAGGCGCTCGATGCTCTTCACGCCCGCCCCGGCAGACCCCTTAACATGCAGCAGATAGCCGGCAGATACGCAGGGCGCGGATTCAGATACGAACTTGCAGAGACAAAAGACGGGGCCGAATACCTGGCGAGGGAAGAAGTAGAACAGGTTGTCAGGGCCGGAAGGAGTGTGGCGAGGCTGGTTTTTGACGAAGAGGTTGACATCGGTTTCCCGGAAAAGGTGGACGGCCCGGATGTGCCGGTTATTTTTCAGGTGCGTGATAGAAAAGAGCCCTCACCCGAACCATTTGAACGGGTAAAGAAACAGGTGGAGGGAGACCTCCTCGCGGTTCGGAGCCTGGAAAAAGCCACCGAATTTGCAGAAACGCTGAAAGAACTTGCCAGGGATAAGGGAATGCAGGCTGCCGCCGGTGAAGCCGACCGGCAACTTGTCGAAACACTCGGCAAACCTTCCCTGGAGAAAAACAATTCTGAAGACGAGAGGGAATCAGGCGCCGAAGAGGAAGACCCGGGCAATGGCGAAGAAAAGCTCTATTACCTCGAAGTATCGGAATCCGGTTTTATATCGCTTGAAAATCCCAGGATAGACGGGGTGCGGAGAGAAGATATAGTCAGAAAACTTCTTCACGCAGCCAAAGGCGAAGCGCTGGTCATAAAGGATACCGGACGCTCACCTGCGTCATTCGTCATAGAAAAGATTGATGAAAAAGGGGCGGACCCGGAAGGTTTTCAGACATGGTTGCAGAGACGGAGTCAAATGGAGTCGCAGCGGCAGTATCTACTCATGATCACTGCCATGCAAGGGCATCCTCTTAGCCCGGATTATATGAGCGAGCCACAGAAGCTGCTGTGGCAGCGCCTCCAAAGTATGCAGGAAAAATATCCGCCGCCTTCGGCTATCCAGTAAAAATCGGCGCCGGCTGCCTGGCCGAACTGTAAATCCTTAGTGAACCCCGTATGTTTGCGCATATATTCGTAGGGGCGAAACATCTTTCGCCCTTTTCAGGCGCTCAGGGGACGTTTTAACGTTTGGGCGAAAGATTTTTCGTAAGTCTTCAGTGAACCACGCCCACCCAAAAGCTGTGGTGATACATGCCCTTGGGGATGAGTTTTCCCGGCGCCGGAGCGCTACGCAAAAACGAATGCAGGCGAGGACGCCTGCGCTACTTTTAAAGTGGTTTACTGAATATATACGCCGAACTGAACGCTACTACAATCAGCCATGAAAATAATCTATTGGCCGGACAATAAAGAGGAGCTTCCCAGGGGATGCGTGGCCACCGTCGGGGCCTTCGACGGCGTGCATTCCGGGCATCGCAGCGTGCTTTTTAAGCTCACTTCAATAGCAAGAGACAAGCAGGCGGAGGCGGTCGCGCTAACCTTTGAACCAATTCCTCAGCGAGTTGTCGGCGACGAAAAATTACGCCCCCTCACTTCTCTTGAACACAAGCTGAACATTTTTGCCAAGCTGGGTGTGGATGTTGCCGTGGTAATAAGATTTACCCCTGAAGTTGCTTCCATTGAGGCCCGCGATTTTGCCCGAGAGGTGTTCAGGGACTCCATGGCGGTAAAACAACTCATCCTCGGTTTTGACGGACGATTCGGCAAGGACGGCCGCGGCGGGGTCGAGCTGTGCCGGGAGCTGGGCATACCCGTAAGCAGGGTCGCGCCGCTACGGATAGAAGGAGAGATAGCATCCAGCACCGCGATAAGAGAAGCAATAGAAGGCGGCGATCTTATGAGAGCGGCAAAACTGCTCGGACGCCCGTTTTCAGTTATGGGCCGGGTAGTGCATGGAAATTCCATGGGCACCGATATAGGCTACCCGACCGCCAATCTCGACACCGATAATGAATTATTGCCTAAAGAGGGAGTATATGCTGCGCGAGCCCATGTTGAAGACTCAATATATGACGCCGCAGTAAGCGTGGGCCGGCGGGAGACCATTCATGGGCCGGAAGATCCACGGGTTGTGGCCGAAGTTTACCTGATAGGCGAGAAAATGGACCTTTACGGTAGGGAAATGGAAGTGCAATTTCTTTACTACTTGAGGGAGCAAAAAAACTTTGCTAAAGTGCGTGACCTCAAGGTCCAGATCGGACGGGACGTCGAAGAAGCCGGAAAATTTCTCAACACAAGCACCGGAAGAGTTTAACCCGCTTTTTCACGCGTTTGCAGTGGTGCAGATGCGAAGAAATCAAACGCAGCTGTATTCGTATACTGCAAGTGCAGATTTCTGAAGCAGATGTGCCGCTGGAGACGCGCCCGAAGGGCCTGCCTGCTGCAGGCAGGTAAACCATCGTTTGCGGAACTCAGGTACACACTGTAAAATCAGAGTTGCCCTAAAACGCTATTTAACATGCCGAGCATAAAGCCGTTATATAAGCCCATGCCGTTGGTTTATGAAATATGCGGGTTAACCCGCTTTGCGCAGGGCACCTATGAGCGCCTCTATATCGGAAGGTAGCGGAGCCTCGAAACACATGTTTTTCTTCAGTGCGGGATGGTATATTGTGATACGCCTTGCATGGAGAGCCTGTCTTTCTATCAGGGGTTTTTCCGAGGGGTGATGTTCTCCGCCCAAAATGTCGCTCAAAAACATCTCACCGCCACGCCCGTATAGTGCGTCGCACAGAATGGGATGTCCGATATGGAGCAGGTGCACGCGTATCTGGTGAGTTCGCCCCGAAGAAGGAAAGCAGCGCACCAGGCTGGCGCCTCCAATACGCTCCGCCACCTCATAAACCGTAGTTGCAGGCTTGCCGCTGTCATACCTGATCGCCATCTTTTCTTTTACACTGACGTGTTTTCCGACAGGCGCATCTATGACATCGGCATCCAGCTCCGCAGAGCCTTCGCAGACAGCGGCATATTCTTTTTTGACGCTTCGCGCTTCAAACTGCCCTGCTATCTCCTCATGCACCGAATTGTCCTTTACCATAATTATAACGCCGGTGGTATCCCTGTCAAGGCGATGGACTATACCCGGGCGAAGCGAGTCTCCGCGGGAGCTGAGGTTTTTGCAGTGGTAAGCGGCGGCGTTCACGAGCGTGCCGCTGCGGTGTCCCCGAGACGGGTGTACGACCATATCGGGCGGTTTATTGATGACCAATATCCAGTCGTCTTCATAAATAATGTCCAGGTGGATATCTTCAGGCTCCACCCGCTCCGCGTCAATGACCGGAACCCTTGCAACTATCCGGTCGCCGGCGGCCGGCCCGTATGATGGTTTCACGGGCTTCCCGTGCACTTCTATCTTCCCGTCATTGATCAGCTTTTTTATAAAAGTACGCGAATAATCGGGAAACCGTTCGCTTAAATAAATGTCTATCCTGTCGGCGCTCGGGGCCCGGCCGACATCTATCCGGTAGGTGAGAATCTGGACATTGTTGTGATTTTTCCCGTTCATCGCCCTGCCAGGATTCTTTTGTAAAAATCTACAATTTCAGTGGCGGTATTGCGTATATTAAACTTTTCTCCGACACGTATCATAGCCTCCCGGCCCAGCCCCCGGCCCCAATCAGGATTTCCGGCAAGTTTTTCCATAGCCTGCGCCAGACTTTCTGCATCGTCTTCGCCTACTATCAATCCCGTTTTACCATCCTCTATAATCTCGCACACCGTGCCGGTATTAAAAGCGATCACCGGTCGTCCGGCGGCCATCGCATCCAGAATGCTGAAACCCGACACATCTACCCTGGCACTCTGAATCACTACATCCAGCGCATCAAGCACTTCATGGTAAGAGGCGAAGTCCCGCACGAAAGTAAGATATTTATCAAGTCCGAGCTCGGAGCCGAGTCCGGCGAGTTTGGATATTTCTCCCCCCTCACCGGCCACCACAAAGTGTGCCACCCGCCCGGAGCGCACCAATATAGATGCCGCCTCGACGAACAATTCATGGCCCCTGGCACGCTCAACTGGGCCCACTGATCCCATAACAGGCACCGGCCCGCTGAAAACAGGCCTTGCCGTGTCGCGGCGGATTGATTCCACATCTATGCCGTTGCTTATCACCACAATGTTGCTTTTAGAGAACCTGAAATCGTTCACTATCCGTTCCCTGGCCTTCTGGCTTGTCGCAATAATGCCGGCAAGCCGGGGGGCGACGGTGCGGAAACTGCGGGCACGCTCGGGCGCAGAATGCATCGTAAGCACCACAGGTGCGCCGTAGTCTCCCGCAACCTTAAAATATGATTTGAGTGCGTCGATACCCGGCGCATGGACGATATCGGGAGCAAAGTCGAGAAGCTTTTCGCGAAACTCGGCGCGCAAAACGGACGAAAACCGTGCGGCGCCCAGATTTTTGAAAATAGAGACCGGCACCCCCTTTTCTTCCAGCACCTCGAGCATGGGCCCGGATGCGCAGAATACGGAAACCTCAACGTCCCGTCTCAGCAGTTCTCCTGCGAGTAAGGAAACATACTCATTGGTGCCGCGCGCCTCCATCCGAGGCGCTATAAAGAGAACGCGTCGCAACTCTCTTTTATCATTCACACTTATCACCTATCGTTGAAAAAAGGCTGAAAGTATGCTATTATATCCTATATTACGGAGCGTGTCCAATATGAAAAAAACAAAAATCTTCCTCCTGTTGCTTATATTCTGCACCTTACCAGCTGTTTTTGGCGACGAAAACAGCGAGCCTGAACCTTTGCCACCCGAACTTAGAGAAGTCCTGGCGAAAGTGGACGATGCCAACAAAGGCCTCCAGACTCTTGAAGCGGATGTGTGTTATACGCGAGCAATACCGCTGCTTGGGGATTCAGAAAACAGCAAAGGCCGGCTGATTTTCGAGTCGCCGGACAAGATGCACATCAATCTGGGCGAACCGAGAAACGAAGAGATGATCTCCGACGGCCGATACTGGTGGCTGGTAGATCATCGCGCGCGCCAGGTTGAAATATATGCCGCCGACGATGATTACCGTGTGGCCGAGGCGTCATTTCTCAAGATCGGTTACGGTGCAGATACCGCTGCACTGAGGAAAGACTATGTTATAACTCTCCTCTCTGTTGAAGAAACAGAGCCTGAAAACAAACAGGATGCGGAAGAAAAAATCCGCTGGCATATAGCGTTTGAACCGCGAAACGATGAAAAACCTTCACAGTTTGAGCGGATGGAAGTTAAAGTTACAGACAGGTTTTACCTTCCTGAAACCATAATCCTGCACGAGAGCGATGGCGAGATCGTCCACACTTTCAGGCTGGAAAAGATCCGGTTAAACAAAGAGCTCGACGACGAGCTTTTCGAATACGACATTCCGCGCGGATACACTGTGATTGACGGATGAATATATACGCTGCAGGTCACCCACACAAACTGCAGTATGACGCTCCGGCGGTGCTGGACATAAACGCCTGAAAATGGCAGGAGAAAAAAATATGGACCGAGGCACGAAATGTATTTACGCCGGCGGCTTCGATCCGCCCACAGCGGGACATCTTTTCATGATAGAGAAAGGCTCAACTCTTTTTGACCGGCTTATAGTAGCGGTGGGGCTTAATCCAGAAAAAAGTTACACCTTTTCCACGAGCGAAAGGATAGAGATGCTGCATAAGTGTACGGAAGGGTATAAAAACGTGACCGTCGAACACTTTGAAGACCAGTATCTGGTCGACTATGCCGAAAGTATTGGCGCCGATTACATACTGCGCGGCATCCGCAGCCACCAGGACTACGAATTCGAGCGAGCCATGCGTAACATAAATGAAGACCTGAACCCTGGCGTAACTACGGTATTCCTGCTTCCACCCCGCGAACTATGCGACGTCAGCAGCAGCTTTGTCAAAGGCATGGTCGGCCCCGAAGGGTGGCGCAAAGCAATAAGGCCCTATGTGGCACAACCGGTTTTGGAAAAAATGGAACAGATGCTGAAATAAAAAATTAGTATCTTATTTATAATTATCTTGTTTTTTTGGCAAAAAGATTTAATTGAGACGCTGTAAGTGTCGTTGAAATAAAAAATTAGGAATTAGAAATTAGGAATGAGGAATTA
>PWZK01000147.1 GCA_003567495.1 Candidatus Brocadiaceae bacterium | reverse complement strand
CCGCGAGGCCTTTTCTTATTCAGATACCGGAGTTTAAGCTTCAGAAAGGGCTTGTTACCGACAGCAGAATCCGCGAGCTCATGGCTGATAAAGTTGATAGGAAAATGTTTCTCCCGGCAATTCAAAAAGAAAGGCAACAAGAAAAGCCGCAGCCTTCAAACATTTTTTCAAATCAGGCAGAAAACAGATGGTCAGAGACTCATGCCGGGGCCGATACTGTGGCGACAAAAACAGAGGTTCACTCAAGCGGCATTGCCAATGGCAAAGATGATAATCTCAGCCACATGGAGATGCGTTTTCTTGATGATGTGAAAAACCATCCTGAAAGCGGCATTGCGGCCAGATACAGGCGCCTGGGCATAAGCGTAAGGCAGGGAAATAAGCTAAAAGCGAGGCTTATGGAAAAAGGCCTCATAGAAGAGGATATGCTAACGACAGAAACGGGCAGGCGAAAAGTTATTCGGCTGAGTGAAAAGGTTGAAGGATAAGGTTTAAAGAGAAAATGTTATTTGAAAGCGGATTCTGCCTGGTTCATAACCGCGTCAGCTACTGCACAGAAATCATTTATGTTCTGCTCACGCAGATCCATGAGCAATTCTTTGTATGATTCCCAGTCGTTCCGGAATTTATTCGGAGCTACCGCCAAAGTCGAAGATACTTTTCTAATGAGTTCCTCTTCCGTCAATAAGGCCTTTAGCCTGTCATCTTTCCTGTCCCATTGAAACACAGGCTGCATCCGGTTTCCTATATTGAAATATATGGCGGTAACCCGCCTTTGTGAACTCATCCCGAGCCTCTGAATGAAAAGTTGAAGCTCGGCCGAAAGGGCTTTTTCCCGGCCAATTCCGCACCGGCCGAATACCTCCTCAACCTGCGCAGGATTGTCGGCATGAAGTGTGGTGACTATGCGCAGGCCCTCTTCTCTGGCCTTCAGAAAAGCCACTGCACTACGGCCCCAGATATAAGCATACCAGGGCCCGCTGCCCACCTCGTGAGCGAGCAGACATACGGAATTCTCGCCGGCTGCACCGGCCGCTTCCGCAGTGGCTGTTTCTATTGCACCGATGTCGGATGCAGTAATTATCTGCTCATCCTGCGGCAGCATTCCCAGAAGCGCGGCCATCAGAGTCGTTTTACCCGCTCCGCCGGGCACCGCACCTGTAAAGAAGCTCCTGCCGGCACTTAGTGCGGCCCCGCAAAACGCCGCGGCATCTACTGAAATGGTCCCCGCATTGATAAGGTCAATAATGCTGAGAATACGGCCGCCCCTCTGGTTTGTCCGCTCGATCTTCTTCAGGTTTTCTTCCTTGATAGGAGTATCTCCTGTGTTTTGTTTTCGGAAAGATTTGGAATAATGGCTTATTTTGTCGCTATATCCGGCGATATAATCTTATATCCTGCATCTCACAAGCTGCTTGATCTGGTCTCTGCTCAGCTCTGCCGGGTTGTTCTTGCTGCCGCTTTTTTCGGCTATAGCCTCCAGATCACCTTCCCCCAGTCCGTACTCGCCCAGCCGCGGCATGGACACCTGCCCCAGCCAATCCTCGATTGTATTTATCAGCAGCCTGCAGTAATCCTCTACCTCCGATTCATTTATTCTCGCGTCTCCTTCACCCGTAAGCAACGCAACGCTTCTTGCATATTTGCGCAGGTATTTCCTGCCCGCTTTTCCTTCACCTTCCAGCAGCTCTATATTCAGTCTGACCGCCTCTCCGAGCAAAGTGCCGCATACCACGCCGTGTGGAATGGAAACCCGGGCACCTACGGGAGAAGCAAGGCCGTGTATTATGCCGAGGCCGGCGCTTGTAAGAGCAATACCCGACATCAGGGAAGCGTAAGCCATGCCGGCCCGGACTTCCGGGTCCGTTGAGCCCGTAGTGCAAGCCGGGATGAAATTTCTTCCGGCAAGTTCCAGAGCCCTTTCAACAA
Source organism: Candidatus Brocadiaceae bacterium (assembly GCA_003567495.1). Taxonomy (GTDB): domain Bacteria; phylum Planctomycetota; class Brocadiia; order SM23-32; family SM23-32; genus PUMZ01. Next base: position 7,858 of record PWZK01000147.1, on the reverse strand, counting down.
TAGAATCAGTCAAAACCGAAGCCTCTGTGGACAGGTAGGCTCCGAGAAGCTGGCTTATGGCATCGAGACCGCTTGCCGCCGTCACTTTCGGAGGACATGACAGACACAGCTCAGGATCGATAAGTGCTATGTCGGGAATAAAACTGTCGTGCCTGAGGGATTTTTTGAATCCTCCCTCTCCGATCCGGCTCAGGACGGCGTTGTTGGTGGCCTCGCTCCCGGTGCCTGAAGTTGTAGGAACCGCTATATACGGCACCTTCTCTCCGCTGTGCTCTTTCCCCGCGCCCACTCCTTCTATGTAAGTCATCACAGACACAGACTCTTCAGCCGGCAGCATGGCCGAAACCGCTTTGCCCGCATCAAGAACACTGCCGCCTCCGATTGCGACAACCACATCCGGCTTTTTGTCTCTGAAACGGTTTGAGATATCGTCCACAATATCCGGCGAAGGTTCCCCTTCGATCCGGGCCTCGTCAAAATTTATCCCGCGTTTTTCCAGGGGTTCGGTCAGTCTGGAATAATATCCCGACTTTTGCAGAGACGAGCTTCCAGTAAGTAACAGCATATTTCTTCCGTAACCGGCCGCGAGGCCTGGCAGCTCTTCAAAACGGCCGTTGCCGAATATAATATACGGTGTTCTGGAGAAATTGAACCTCTCTACCATTTGTTTTTATCCTCCGGTGCGATTATTTCATGCTTTATGCCGCTGCGAGGACGTGCCATCATTTTCCCCACGGTTTCTTTCCATCTCAGGTAGTGGGCCGCCTGCTTATGAGCTTTCACGTCATCTTCGGAATCGTAGACCTCATACAGCGTCCAGCGACAGGGATCATCGTTGCTCTGGAGAACGTCGAAACGGTAGTTTCCCGGTTCCCAGACGGTATTTTTGTGATTTTCAATGGTCGCGGCCCTGAAATCTTCAATACAGTCTTCTTTTACATAAACTTCGACCACGTACGCAAGCATGACATCGCCTCCCATTTTGGGAATTTAAGCAGTTTTAAACAGACAGCTTATCGATATTCGATTCACCAAACAATTATTTTCATACTTTCTTGCAGGTCTCAGCATGTCAGATGAAGCGCTGCAACAACGCGCCGGCCACCTTTTTCAGACAGGCTGTTGTATTTTTCTACCGCTTTATGCGTCGGCAGCACGTGCACAGCCTCGCATCGTTTCTCGAGTTCTGAGCAAGCATCCGGCAACACCTTCATGATGCCGTTCGCCCCGGTGCCGATTAGCAAAACGTCCGGGTCGGCCTCGAGTATCGGGCCGAGATCATTTATCGACACTTTGTGTCCCGTCTCGCGCCACCAGGAGCTGTTAACTCCGTCCGGTGAGATTATCACGTCGGACGTATATGTTTTTCCGTTTACGGTTATTCTGCCAAATTGGTAGTTTTCTATTTCCATGGCTTCCCCTCAGTTTTTAACACGAAAATAAGAGTCGGCACGCAGGTTCAATTATGTGCGAATCCGAAGCGTTATGCAAGCCGTATCCCTATGGAGCGTGTTTCAGGGTCTGCCTACGTCGTAAAACCGACATGTCAGGATTTTGAAATCCTTCAAGAAACAAGTAATATTCGCCTCAGCGAATATCTGTTCTATTTCGCCAAAACCTAGCTCTCATCCATTTTTCCTGGCATTTGAATAAAGTTCTTCAACTTTTACATTAAACGAGCTGAGAATCGCTTTATTTGTCTTATATGGTGTTTTTGAGGCGGCTTGCCTGCCCCTCATATCCTTACTGCGGGATACCCGGAAAATAGCGTTGCCCTGCAGCCGGTTCCGGTCATTTTCTACCAGATTAAAAGAGAGAGTGTGCAGTATATGCGTCGGGGCTGACTTTGGTATGTGCGACCGGTCTGATCTACCGGGTTCGATGATACGAAACGGTCCAGCATAGCGCACTTTCAAGTAGAGAAATCGTTCCGTTGCTCTCAGGTCTTTCGCAGGAACGGCTTTTTATAAATCTTTCTATTAACTGGGGAGTGAATACAAGTTAATTGGAGGGCCATGCAGGCAGCCAAGCACTCCACGTATAAACTCCGCTCTGTCTCTTTCGCTCTCTTTTCTGAAACACCAAACCGCAATCCTCAGGAAATGGATCTCTTAGCCTGGCAACGCTCCCTCATCGCCGTTGTTATCTATAAGTTTCTCTTTTGTCTTTTCACCCAATTTGGATATTCGTTCGGAAAGAGCCTCCAATATAGTTTTTTCTTCTTTTTTCTGCTCGCTATCCAGGCATCTTGCATTCGAACTTTTAATCCGCTCCGCTAATCTCGGAGTAACTGTTGAATGTGCAGAAAGTTGTAAGATCTCTGCAAGGCTACTGATAGCCGCATCACAGAATCCCTGTTTCAGGTATAGCTCATACAATCTTGCGCACATACGCATTTGACCGTAATCATCGCCGTGTTTTGCAGCGATTCGTTTGCTTTGCAGCCAGAAGTTTTCCGCATTATCAAAATATTTTTTCAGCTCCTCCTTATCTTTTGCCAAAACCCCACGGATGAAGCTGATTTCAGCCTCTTCCGAAGCCAGGCGCTGCTTTTCCAGCGGAAGCGCGTATTTCGAATCTCTTTCAAAATCCTTCAGGGCGGTTTGAGCACGCTCGAGCTCTTTTTCTGCCTCGTCACAAAATTTTATCAATTTTTTTTTGTTTTCTTTTTTAAACCTGTCAGGCGAGCAACTCCATCTTAACTCTTTCATATAAGCGGCTACCAGATCCCGGAGGCACTTAATCCGCTCCCATTTATCTACATACGTTTTCACCTCGCTATCATCGTTGTCTTCACCCGTCATATCAAGCTTATGCAAAGCGAGTTTCGCGCTTTTACGCGCTTCTTTCCAATTTTTTTCGTGCCTGAGAATTTTGGACATCAACCTGTATCCGGTATAGTGTCCGCCTGTTTCATACAGATACTCTTCTACTTTTTCCTTTAGTTCGTTCAAATTATTCGGGTTTGTATCGTCAACAAGCGCGCTGTCCTGCCTCAACTCAAAAAATTTGGCTATCCTTTTTAATTGCAAGGGTTTTTCATTCGCTATATCAGTTAGCCTTGAGAATGTCAGCACCGTAACCTCATTTTTCCAAAAAAAACCTTTATGGCTCCATACGGTGGCTTCCACCAGCCGTCCGAATGTCCGCCATTCCTCCCTGAACCCTACGATTTTTCCAAGCTCACCTTCACTATCTTTTTCTTTTTCAATTTCCTCTCTACTCTCCCGGGCAAGCTTTGCAAATTCAGTCAGCAAATTCTTAGCAATAACTTTGTTCCCTTTTTTTTCAACGTTTTTCAATCCTGCTAGAACATTTATAAAATCATCAAAAGATTTTTGGTCATCTTCTTCGAGTTCCGAGCGCAGTATATGAATTTTGTCGTTTCCGTCTTTGCCGTTTTCTTCATCTGCACGATTGGAAAGAAAGAATGCGGGATTGATCTGGAGACCAACCGCAATCTGGAGCAGTGATTTAAGTCCGATGTGTCGTTTTTCATTATTCATTAGGCGACTGATAGCGGACGCATCAATCCCCAACTCACCGGCAAGCTTTTTCCACGAACAGCCTTCGCTGGCCCGTTTTGCCTTCAAAGCTCTGCAGACGCTGTCTGCAATTTGCTTTTGCAATGTCTCTACTTCTGTTAAAGTATTTGACATTTTTTCATTTCCCCTTGTTGCAATAATGCAATTGCAATTTGCCAATTGTTCACGTTGTCAATAATCATTTACAACTGCTTGAAGTATAAGCTCTTACATTTGACAAGCAGGCCAGTATGTGGTATAATGAAAAGTAATAAAAATATTATAGCATGTTCGATGATATATGTCAACATAAGTCATGCTCGATTAAGGAAACAGATCTTAATGTGTCACAGAACTCACAAGTTTTGGATACAAGTTCTTTTAAAAGATGATATTAGGCTTTATTTTTTGTTTTACAGAGCAAATTAGGGGCACGCGAATAAAAGCTAAGTAATCGGAAATTTTACTTTGTGGATTCAGGGAAGAGAATTACTGAAACTAAGCTTTGTATCACTTAGATTATAAACAAGCAGTTTGGGAGGCATAAAAAAAGGGCAGGACCCCGACTACCTGGGTACCTGGCGGGCACGGGTAGCGGGATAGACCTCTAAAGTCTCCGGTTTCACACCGGCTCTGCCCTTTTCTAATGTAGTTTAATAGTAAAAGGCGAAAAAAGCAAGCAACAAGCAGGGAGGATTAAAATGCCCCGATTTTTCACCAAAATTTCAAGCGGATTGGATAAGCTCGGCTACATAATTTTATTGATCTTGGGCGGGGTGGTAATGATTATCATCGGAATCATGCTGTCGAACCTAATAATTTTCTCTGCCAGCCATGTTATCGGTGAGCTTCTCAACCTGGTCAGCTATATCTTCAACGGAAACGGGGGATAACTTTATGCCCAACCAAAACAAAGGGCTTCAGGATATAATTAAATATCTCGCGGACGGATCAGAGGATAGGCAGACGCGGACCGTTAAAGTAATTAACGCACTGAAAGACATGAACGACACAACAAATCAAACCACGAAACTCGATTCAAAGACCGGCCGCCGAACCCATACGGTTCAGAATACGGGCGGGTTTTTACCGAGCGGTCAGTTTCTGCCGTCGCTCGATGAGCTGGAAGGGCTCTGCTTCATGTGTCGTGAAGAGGGAGAATTCAAGCCTATATATAACGGTAACGGCCATGCCTGCGAGATTTGTGGCCGCCTTATGTGCCTTGAGGAACACGGTTCGATCGGGGAGGACGGCCGGTTTCTCTGTGAGGAGTGCGCTCATATAGAAAAAATTGGAGGTATAAAAAAAACTATTTTTGGTGCTTTTAAGGGGTTGTTCAAGGGGGAAGGCAATGGCTAATGAAGGGAGTCAGCTAATGTCCGCAGAAAAAGCATTTAATCTCGCACGGGAGGTGCTCACCGAACCGGAGAGTTATCCCGGACCGGTCGTTCGTGCGGCGGCATTCCTAGCCACCGACCCGGCATCTGACGCTATGCGGGGCGTTTTCGTCGATTCGTATAACGCCGCCTCCAATATCAAGAGGTTTACCGTCGGCGAGCAGCTGCCTTATCCGCCTCAGGAGGAAGATTACTACCTGCCCGGGGAGATGCAGGCCCCCGGAGTTGAAATCGGGAGGGAGGCGGTTAACGGCTGGATGCTTAAAATTCTCAAGAAAGATCTGGACAGGCATCTGCTTATAGTCGGGGCAAGTGGCAGCGGCAAAAGCAACTTTTTGAAATTAATCGCGTTGGGGTTGGCCGAAATCGACAAATAGGAGGTTTTTGATGAGCATTTTTATATTCGATCGCAGAGAGGAATTCGTGGGGCTTGGAAACGTGCCCGGGCAGGACTGGCTCACTTTCCGGCCCGAAGAGCTGCGGCTGACTCTCTTTCATCCACGATTTCTCCTTCTTCTCGTGTCCCTTCTCGGCGAGCAGCTCTCACTCATGAAGGCCCGCGGCGTTATAACCGATGCCTGGGAAATTATTCGGGACGCTCTCAGGAAAATGAGTGGTGTGCCCGAGACTCCGGCCCTTTTGCACATCATAAGGGCCCTGCAGGAGCTCAAATTTCCGGACTCACGTCCCAACTATCTGCAAAGCGCTCTCGTCGAGCTCAAAGCACTTAATCGTTCCACTCTGGGAAAAGGTTTCAGCCCGGCACGCTCGGATATGCTCCAGAAAATACTTGATGAAAACAGACATGTAGTTATTGACACCCGAGGCTTATCCGATAAATATCGGCGTCTGCTCATTGGATACGTTTTTTTATATGCTTTGGAAGTAGGGACCACCAAAGGTAATCCGGCCTATTTTTTAGTCGACGAGGTACAACCAATTTTAACCTCTCAGACCGATAGTGAGGCCCTGACTACCTTGCGAAATTCCATCATCCTGGGCCGGGGAAGCGGTGTTCACCTAATCGCCGCAGCCCAGATGGCGCACAAACTGGACGATGTGCTGCTCGCAAGCTGCGCACATCTTATATGCACGGGGTTATATGACTTCAGAAATCTCCAGGCCACCGCCGGGGCGTTCGGCTTCCCTCCCCAAGGTTCTTCACTCAACCTGCTTCAGAATCTCGGGCAGGAAGAGGCCATATTCCGCAGCTCGGGCCGGCCGGGCCCGCTTCGCATACAGGTTCCCGAAGCCGTGCTTCCCACAGGAATCAATGAAAAGCAGCGCCTGGGGGAGATAAAGAAATTCCTTGGCGGCTGCGATATAGATGAAGGGCCACTTTGGAAGGATATCAAGGCCCATATCAGCGGGGCGGCCGTCAAAGGCGCATCCGGCAAATCCAAAGCACCGGATCCGAAGGATAACAAGGTGCTTAAGCTGGTGGCGTCGCGTCACAAGAGCCCCGTGCGCCTCGTGGAACTTGCACGCAGCCTGGGCACTTCTCCGGTGGCGACGAGCCGCAAGCTCGACCGCCTTCAGTGGCGGGGCCTGCTCAGGCGTCAGTCGCTTTACATAGGGAGGGATAGGGCCACGTTCGCGGAGCTGAGCGCGGAGGGCTTTAAAAAAATCGGTGCCAGGCCTCCCTCGGGCGGTGGCCGCGGTGGGCCGGCCCATAGAGGGATGCTCGGCATGCTCGAGAGCAATTTCAAAAGTAAGGGGTTTGCAGTGAAGAGGGAAGTCGAGGTGGCGGGGAAGCGGATCGATTTAATCGCCACGCGCGGCGCCACGCGGCGAATACTTGTCGAACTCGAACTGTCCGGCGAACACACCGAAATCAACGCAGAGAAGTGCGAGAGCGTAGCCAGAAAAAACGATGAGGTGATATTCGTAACGCCCACAAAAAAGTTGCTCAAGCGTGTCAGGCGGCGTGCGCTGAATGCGGTCAGCAACATCGCGATAGAGTTTTATGCTTTCAATGATCTTATGAGAGGTGGCATATCATGAAACGGATAATTCAGTGGACGGCATTTGTTTTGGTTTCCATGCTTCTTATTGCCAACCATCGCGCAATCGGCGATGCAATAAAGCGCTTTTTTCAAGACGGGCTCGGTCCGATTCTTCCGGGCAGCTTAATCAAGCTTCCACTTGGAAAGCATCGGGCTACGGGGAAAAAATGTTTGTTTCTCGATGCGGAAGGCAAGCCTTACCAGAATCAGCATGAATTTCTACAGAAATTCCAGAAAGTGGATATAGATAGTCTGGCAAAGAAATTGAAAGTTCGCAGGAGCCCTCGGGCTGCGCGAAAAGCCACAAAAAAGGGAAAAACGCCCTCTCTGCTCAAACCCTGCGTTGAAAATCTCATAAGGGATGGGACTGAGGAAGGATACCGCAACAAGGCCGCTTTTCTTATCTCCTGTGAGCTGCGCCGCATCAGTGTGCCGAAAGCCGTGGCCGGCGGGGCTCTTTCAACCTGGAACCTGAGAAATAACCCGCCTCTGAGACGCGACGAGCTCCAGCAGATCCTCTGCAGTGCCTATTCTCCAGAAGCCAGGTATGAGTTCGGTTGCAAATGGGAGGGTGTTCTGGGTGAGATCATGCCGGCTTTTTGCGTAGGCAAGGGTAACTGCCTCTATCTGGCTGTGCTGAAGGAGATAAACACAGACAATAAAAATTAAAACCTGGGGACAAGGCAATGGGACTCCTGACACTGCTTGCTGCCGGTATAATCCACTTTATTCTGGTGCTCCTGGACATTGCTACAGCCTTTCTGGTTGTGAGACTGCTCAGAAAGCGCTTTTCCTGGCAGTTTCTGGAGCCTTTCGACAGGGCCGGAAGCCCGCTGGTCAGTTACGTGAATCAGAGCGCAGGCCGGCGTGTGGAAAAGGCACTCCGCAAGTCCTTTTCAGAAGCCCGGCTCACAGCAGCGTCATTGCTCGT
>PWZK01000275.1 GCA_003567495.1 Candidatus Brocadiaceae bacterium | reverse complement strand
GAAGGGTATCTTCTTATTTTCTCGCCTGCAAAGTCAAGCACATCGCAAAAAAAGGTCGTTACTGGCTTTATCGCAAGACGTTAAGATGGTTCAAACATAATAACCACTTCCGGAACTCTGACTTTTTTGATAAAAAGTAGGACAAAAAACTTTATACTGAGGCCGCCGGCAGTTGTGCAACAGGCTCAATACAGAACCGAATCCAACAGAGCTTTGGCCCCGCATCTCACCGGGTCGGTGCAGGGCAACCCGGTCTCGGCCCCGATCTCTGCTATAATTTCAGACGCGTGCGTTTCGGTAAGGCCAAACGTGTTTAGCGCTATGGCGGCAACTTTTGACGGGCACAACACTCCGGCAGCACCGGCGACTTCCTCGTAAAGCCTTGCAACTTTGGTGAGCGGGGGTATCTTCTTATCTGGAAAACCAAAAAGAGAACTCTGACCTGCACGATGAACAAGTATCAGGTGTGTCGGCTGCATCCCGCGAATCAGCGGTAGCGTAGCCGAAGAACCGGGATGTAAAATCGATCCCTGACCTTCCAGGAAGAGAATGTCGCTTTCTTTTCCCGCCCTAAGCACCATCTGCTCTATGGCCGAGGCTGCGTAATCAATGCGAACCGAATCTATGGGAACACCCTCCCCGGATATCATAATACCCGACTGGCCGGTAGCCAGGAATCTCGACCTGAGCCCCCGCCTCAATGCCAGCTCGTTCATCTCAATTGCCGCACACTTTTTTCCTATCGCCATATCGGTGCCCACAGTCAAAACTCTGGGGCAAGACAACCCGGCGGCATCCCCCCTGGCAACGCCGAGGCCTTCGGGCTCGCTCCTTACATCCCATATCCATTGCCCGTCGCGAAGACATGCCATAAGTTCCGGGGCTTTCGACAACCGCGTATGCAAGCCGTTTACCAGTGACATCCCGCATTTCAGGGCGCTCTTCACTTCCTGCATCCAGTCCGGCGGCAGCAAACCTCCTGACGGGGCGGCCCCGATGACAAGCACGTCGGGCCGATAGTTCAGTGCTTCCTGCAAAGACCCCACCACCGGAACCCCACGATCAATACCCGCGCATTCTTTCAACTGGCGCCCGGCGCATTCCCTGTCGATAACAGCTACTATGTTTTTCCTGCTATAGCGCAACATCGTCAGGCCGGTCTTCCCTTTCGGGCCAAGGATACCATTATGCAGCAGTATTGCTATCCTGTGTTCTGAGTTAAGCATTGTCAAGAGTCACTCCTATGCCGGGCTCATCATTCGGAACAAGCCGGCCGCCCCGAACCCCCGCTCCCTGAAAAGGGTCTTTGAGCAGATTAAAATGGCTGTCCAGGTCGACGTAATCCGCCAGTGGAGAAATTTGAGCCATGGCGCTGTTGGAAAGGACGGTCTCGCCATAACACCCCAGCATAACAAGCAGGCCGCATGCACGCGCGGCGCTAACCATCCTTAAGGCTTCAGAAAGCCCACCGCATTTCATCATTTTTATTACGATACCATCTATGCCGCCCGATATGGCATAAATATCTTCGACACAAAAGCAGCTTTCATCGGCAAATACGGCTATATCCGAGCTGTCGCGAAGCCGGCGCCAATCATTCTCCCCGGCATCCACTCCGAGCGGCTGCTCGAGCAGCTCAACCCCCCTGCCATGTAGCCAGACACTCATCTCACGCGCAGCTTGGAGATCCCAGGCTCCGTTGGCATCTACAATTACTTCCGCATCCCCCGCTTCTTCCACAACAGAGTCGACTCTTGCTTTGTCGACCTCTATTCCCTCCGGGCTACCCAGCTTCACTTTCATAACAGAAAACCTGCCTCCCTGATGGGGAAAAAGTTTCCCCGCGCTCAATTCACCTTTCAACCAATCAAAGGCGATATTTCTCGCAACTTCCGGATTTTCCATGCCGACGGTTACCGAAGTGGGCGGGATTGCACGAATGTCAAGCCCGAAAAGACGCCATAACGGAAGGTCTACTTTTTTGCCCAGCCAATCGAGCATGGCGGTATCCAGTGCCGCCAGAGCGGCGGAAGGAAACATACCGGGCTGCGACCTGAGCAGATCAAGTATGCTTTGTCTCTCAAACGGGCTGTAGTCGAGAAGCAAGGTTGCCAATCGCTCCAGCGCCGCGGTTAGTTCATCGACCGTTTCTCCGTGATGTCCGACGGAAAAAGGACAGGCGGCGCCCCATCCCTCGAAGCCCTCGGATTTCAGTTTCACCAGGATGCAGGTGCAGGAGCCGGTTGAACCCCGGCTGATACGCAGCTCGCGCCTTTTTGTAAGGTTCAGCACACGATATGAGAGATTTAAACTCATTTTAAGCGCTTAACATGGGGGGAGTAACCTTTGGGCGAAATATCTCTCGCCCATACAGGCCTGTTTACAACGTTGTTCGATTAATATATACGACCATTATATTTTATTGGCGCTATAGTGTCAAACCGAATCCAATTTTACAATACCAAAATTCAAAACAACCGGGGCTTCCGCCAACTACTGCGTTTTCGGACCCAACCGACTTTGCGTCGGTTGTGCCCATGACCGGCCACTACGTGTGTCGCGCCCCGGAACCGCCCTCCGCCGGCCCTGCGCCGGTGGTGGCCACGGATTGATTAAAGCGACCGGTCGATCGAAAACGTTTCTCGCTTTCTTCCTCGCGGTTAGTCCGCTGCTTCCATCGGCACAGGGCCGATGGAGAAGTAATCTGCGACAATCTGAAAATATAGGGGCGACATAATCACCAACAGGACACCGGCGCGCCTTTTTCTTCTCCACGATTATGTCGTCCCTTCAGAACTCTTTTTTTGCGCGCTTCACCTACCCTATGGCTTCGCTTCGGCCCCATTCGGGGCCTGCGCTCCGCCATAGGCTATAACATATCGCGCTTTCAGCGCTTGCTTCGGTCGCTCCTTCGTCATTGGACATTGGGTATTGGATATTGGGTTACCATTCTTTTCGCACACCTACAATTTGTTGTTAGTGTCAGCATATTAGGCGCCTAACCGGATACTACATACCAGCCCAGGGTGAAACCCCGGGGGAAAACGCCACCTCCCATCCCATCCTGCAAGGACGGCACATAACCCGCATATCACAATCCGCAAGGCTCGGTGGCCGATCATAAACAGTCCATACCGCCTCCAGTTGTATTTTTTCGCCGAAGCGTTTACAATCAATGTAGTCACGTTTGGCGGGTAAAGCATCTGCCGGAAGGATCGGACCCGTTTTTTTCCTTCAGGATATGTATATCTTTGGATGAGAGGGGCGGATATATGGAAAAAGAGAATCTGATTGGCCTGCAAGACGAAGAAAAAAAAATCCAGGGCCTGCTTGATAACATACCCGGCGTATTCTACCTGCGCGCCAACGACCAGCAACTTACTATAAAATACTTCACAGATGAGATCGAGAATTTGACGGGCTACCCACCGTCCGATTTTATTGACCATAATGTGATCAGCTATGAAAGCTTAATACACCCCGAAGACCGTGCGGAAGTAAAGAAGCACATCCAGGACGCTATATCTGCGAAAAAGACCGTAGATTTCGAATACAGGCTCTGCCACAAGGACGGTTCTGTCAGGTGGGTGCATGAACGGAGTTTTGGCACCTTTGATGGTGACATTCTGATCCATCTCAACGGGATTATAATGGATATCACCCGGCGCAGGAGGGCGGAGGAGCGGGTGCGGCAGCATCTTGAATTTGAAAAATTACTCTCTGATGCGCCGGGCAACATCCTGGACCCCAAACAGGGATATGAAGACAAAGGCATCCAACGCTGCGTTGAAGTGGTCGGCAAGAGATTTAAACTTGAGTGCAGTTATGTAGTTGTGTTTTCAGACAGCAAGAAGCAGAAAGGTCAATTCTTTAAATGGCACAGTGAGGAAGCATCCAAGCAACAGGGCACGGATGTCAGCATCTTGCCGAATGACATGCCATGGCTGGAAGAACAGTTTCAGAGTCAAAAACACGTCCTTATCCCGGACATTGACGCGCTTTCAGGGACAAAAGGAATAGACAAAGAACAACTCAGCCGTCGCGGCATAAAGTCTCTGCTGTGCGTGCCGATTACCATCGAAAATGAGATATCGGGGTTTTTTGCACTCGTTTCATTAACAGAAAAGAGAACATGGACAAAGAGTGAACTGTCCTTTATAGATATTTTCGGCCGAATCATCGCTCACGGTATAGAGGGGAAGCGGGCCGAACGACGGTTGAAATACCTTACGTATCATGATGAACTGACCGGCCTTTACAACCGCACATTTTTCGAGGCGGAAGTGCGGAGGCTGAACGTGGCGCGCCAACTTCCTATTAGCCTCATACTGCTCGATGTGAACGGCCTGAAGCTGGTTAATGATGCGTTTGGTCACAGGCAGGGGGATGCTCTCCTCACTAAGACGGCCGAGATCATTGGTGAATCCTGCAGGGACGAAGACATCTGCGTGCGCTGGGGCGGCGACGAATTCATTATACTTCTGCCGCAGACCAATCAGGAAAGGGCGGTAAAAATATGCGCCCGGATACAGGAGTTATGCGAGGAAACGAAAGATGATCCGTTCCCGGTATCGGTAGCCACCGGCTATGCGACGAAAAAAGACGCGTCAGAGGACATGGACGTGGTCTATAAAAAGGCTGAGGAGCAGATGTATAAAACCAAGCTGATGGAAGGGAACAGTGCGCGTGGGGCGGTGTTAGGTGGCCTGCTCGGCGTTCTGGGCGCCAACAGCCACGAGACCGAAGAACATGCCCTGCGCCTCAAGAAGATGGTTCGGGCCGTGGGAAAACGCCTTAGCCTCGCCCCCCCCGAGATGGATAAACTTGCCCTGCTGGCTTCACTGCACGATATCGGCAAGGCCTCTATCCCAAAAGAGATACTGCTCAAGTCCGAACCGCTCACGGATGAGGAGTGGAATCTTATTAAAACCCATGCGGTACGGGGATATCGAATCGCTTCCTCTATTAAAGAGATCGCCCATGTCGCCGATCTCATATGCTGCCATCATGAATGGTGGGACGGCAGCGGCTATCCGGAAGGGTTGAAGGGAGAAGACATCCCCCTGCTGTCCCGTCTAACGTCCATCGCAGACGCCTATGATGTGATGACCGTCGAGCGAGCTTATGTGAAACCCGTCTCTCCCAAAACGGCGTTTGACGAGCTGAGGAGATGTGCGGGCACTCAGTTCGATCCAAGCCTGGTGGACGTGTTTATTGAAGTTATGGAGCAGAAATTGGGGAAAAGCGGGGAAAAGACCGGCGTAGCGGGCCGGAAGTTGACCAAAAATCGCCGCAGCGTGGAAAGGATCTATTGCGAAAACGCCGGCGTGTACATGGCTTACGAGACCTCGTTTTCCCTCCCGCAGCTCGGTCGCGGAAAACACGGGAAAAAGGCCCCTCCACTCCCCGTAAAAGACTTCAGCAAACACGGGATCTGCTTTCTGTCAAAAGAAAATCTTAAACCGGACAAAGAGATCCAGATATACCTGAAAATCGGCCGGAACCGGCCTCCCCAGACTCTCAAAGCACAGGTGCGAAACGTTCGTAAAGGATCCGGTCAGTATCCTTATGTGATAGGCGCCAGGTTCACCTCGATGTCCCGGGGAACATGGAGCATACTCAGCAGAATAAAGCAAAGGGAAAAGGATACCAAAAAGGGCAAAACCGCGGACCCCTTTGCTGAGACCAAAACGGCGCTTATCCGGAAAGAACGGAATATAATCGCACAGTGGGAAGGCGGCAAGAGCCAGTGGATCAAAAACCTCAACCTGACCCGGCCGTGGCGTCTGTTGTGGGCGGCCGAGGGAGGCGCACTGAGTTTCCTGACCATCAGCATTTACAAGGAAGGCGCAAGTGACCGCCCCGAAAGGCCGGTCAATGAGCACAACATCAACGGGGTTGCGGAAGGCCATACGGATATCCGGCAGACGGGCCGGCTCATGCTGAAGGTTGAAACCGGAAAATCCTACCCGGCGAAATGGCTTATCGTGTTACAGGATACCGGGGAGCCCCCCCCTGCGGAAGGAAGTTCTCAGTGAACCCCCTGCCTGCAGCCTGCCTGGCGGCAGACAGGCAGGCAGGCGTTCTAATCTGGGTTTATGTAGCAATAACCGAAGTCGCTATCGGGATCGCTATCGGGATCGAATAAAAATGGTCTGGGGCTGGAAAAACTCGATGCATATCGGGTTATGTGACTTGTGAATGGACAAACGGTGGCGTGTTCTGATAAAATAGAGAGACAGGACTATTTTAACTAAAAGTGTGGGAGGCAAGCAGTGCAATATCGAATTCTTGGGAGGACATGTTTGAAAACGTCAGTGCTGGGTTTTGGCGCCATGCGCCTGCCCATGACAGAAGATGGTTTGGTAGATCGTTCGGAAGCGATTCCAATGATCCACCGGGCTCTGGAAGAAGGTGTTAATTACATAGATACCGCCGTCGGCTATTGCAGGCAAGACAGCCAGTATGTTGTAGGAGAAGCGCTCAAGGGGCGGCGGGACGGCGTGGTTGTTTCAACCAAAAATCCCCACTATGACAAGAGCGATAAGTCGGGATGGTGGAAAAATCTGGAAAATTCACTGGAGAGGTTGCAGGTCGGGTATATCGATGTATACAATTTTCACGGGCTAAACTGGAAAAAATTCACTGAATCTGTGGACGGGACGGACGGTCTTTATCGCGAAATGCTCAAGGCCCGGGATCAGGAGTTGATACGTCATATATGCTTCTCGTTTCACGACAATTGCGACAACCTGATCAAGCTGATAGATACCGATCTTTTTGATGTAGTTACGCTGCAATACAATTTGCTTGACAGAAGCCTTGAGGCCGGCATTGCTCGCGCCAAAGAAAAAAATGTAGGTGTCGTAGTTATGGGCCCGGTGGGCGGTGGACGTCTGGGAGAAACGGGCGGTGAGTTCGCAAAAAAACTTCCCGACACCATAGAATCAACCCCGGAACTTGCGCTGCGGTTTGTTCTGACCAACCCGGATGTTTCGGTAGGTTTGAGCGGAATGAGCACGATGCAACAGGTGGAAGAGAACCTGGAAGTGGCGGCCCGGTCGGAACCCCTGAGCATGGAAGAAATCAGAGATACCGAAGAGGCTGTTAAAAAGCTCAAAGACATGGCGGACTTATACTGCACGGGTTGCAAGTACTGCCTGCCCTGTCCGCATGGAGTTGCCATACCGGAGATTTTCAGACATGCCAACCTATACCGGGTTTATGGGGCTGAGGAAGCTGCATCGCAGGCTTATCAAAGGATTATCAAACAGAAGAAAAAGGATAAAAAGCCCGCCATGGCGTGTGTGCAGTGCGGAGAGTGTGTGGAGGCCTGTCCGCAGGACATAGAAATACCACGTCAACTAAAACAGGCCCACAAACTGCTTACCGGCCGGCCATGATTTTATTGATTTCGGGGGTTCGGTACGGCGGTTTTTTCCTTTGCTCTGGCCGGTTGACCGCAAGTTCCTGTCATGTTGAAATGCGCTGTTAAGGCGTCGTTCATGCCCGCTGGCTGCGCTCCTCTTCCAGGCGCATATCCTTGATCTTCATCAGCCTGGTAATGTTTGAGCGCTCGTTCTCGTCCAGCTTCGACTGTATATATTTCACCGTTCTGCGAAAACGCGGTATCATTATATATTCCAGTGCATTAACGCGCCGGCGCGTGCTTTCAATCTCCTTCATAAGAAGCCACAGCGCGTGCTCTTTCTCGGCGATCGCGAGGATCTCGGGCAGAAACCCGGCCATTCTGCCGACGGCCTCATCGAGTTCCACCGGGGCGTCAAACAAACTGTAACCGCCCCCCGGCCTCACCTCCACTTCAAAATGCGGGATCCGGAGACTCAGCACGTTGCTGCTCGTTTCGGTGACCGTCAGCTCCGGACGCCCCTGACTGATAGCATCCTCAACCGCCTCGCGCGTGCCGGCTATCCCGGCCAGCACGAAAAGACGCGCGACTTCAGGATACTCGCGATCAAATTCCTTGCGCTTCGCCTTATACTCGTCTATAAGCTCCATAAACTCCGCCATAAGGCCTTCGAGCTTGTCTTTGAGCAGGGAATGCCCGTGCACGGCCACGCTCAGCCGCTTCTTAAGCTGCATGAGCTGCATACGCGTCGGGTTTACCTGCAATCTTTCAGCCATGTCTGATTACCTTTGTTATTGCTGTGAGGGCAGCGGCTTCCGGCGCCGGGATCAAGATTCGGAATCATCCGGGCTCCCGCCGTCATCCTCATAGTATTCCTCTATGAACTCGTCATGCACGCGTTTGAGCTCGCCTTTGGGCAGCATACTCAGCGACTGCCACCCTATCCCTAGCGTATCCTCTATGCTACGGTTCTCGCCCTCCCCCTGCTGGATGTAGTTTTGCTCAAAGCTTTCAGCAAACTTAACATATCTCAGATCGGCTTCGCTCAGTGCGGATTCGCCGAGCACTGTGGCCAGTTCCTGTGCGTTTTTGCCCCTCGAGTAGGCGGCATAGAGCTGGTTCATCACGTCGGCATGGTCCGCCCTGGTCTTCCCTTCACCTATCCCCTTGTCTTTGAGTCTTGACAATGACGGCAGGACATCGACTGGCGGATACACGCCCTCGCCGTGCAGGACACGGGAAAGTATTATCTGGCCCTCGGTGATATATCCGGTGAGATCCGGGATCGGGTGTGTTTTGTCATCCTCCGGCATGGTCAGGATCGGGAACTGAGTAATAGATCCCTTGCTGCCTTTCAGGCGGCCTGCGCGCTCATATATCTGCGAGAGATCGGTATACATGTAGCCGGGGTATCCACGCCTGCCCGGCACTTCCTTCCTGGCGGCCGATACCTCTCTCACGGCCTCACAGTAATTGGTCATGTCGGTAAGAATAACCAGTATGTGCATGTCCTTTTCAAAAGCCAGGTACTCTGCGACTGTAAGCGCAAGGCGCGGCACGGCGATCCTTTCAACCGGCGGGTCGTCGGCGAGGTTGATAAAGAGCACCGTCCTCTCCATGGCGCCGGTCTCCCGGAAATCGGTGGTAAAAAAATCCGCCTCCTCGAAAGTGATACCCATAGCGCCAAAGACTACGGCGAAGTTCGCCTCACCGCCCAGAACGTTTGACTGACGCGCAATCTGCGCGGCCAGGCGTGCGTGGGGCAGGCCGGAACCGGAGAAAATCGGCAGTTTCTGGCCCCTCACAAGCGGGTTAAGCCCGTCAATGGTCGATATGCCCGTCTGAATGAACTCGTTGGGATAATCCCTGGCATAAGGATTAATGGGATTGCCGTTTATATTCAGACGTTTCTCCGGAATGATTTCAGGTCCGTCGTCTATCGGCTTGCCGGCTCCGTCGAAAACCCGGCCCAGCATATCGGACGAAACACCGATCTCCTGGCCTCTGCCAAGAAATTTAACCCTGGTCTGCTCGGTTTTAATGCCGGATGTGCCTTCAAAAATCTGCAACAGCGCCTTGTTTTCATGTATGTCGAGCACGCGGCCGCGGCGAACAGTTTTGTCGGACAGTTCTATCTCCGCCAGCTCGCCGTAGGTTACGCCTTCCACATCCTCTACAAGCATCAGCGGCCCGGCAAGTTCCCTGACTGTCAGATATTCTTTAGCCAATTTTCCTCTCCTCGTTACATTACATCTTTAATGTTTCCCTTACCACCGGAAATGTACGGTATGGACGGGATAAACGCCATGATATCCGGCCCAAAATGTCATCCTTCCATCAGTTCGCCGATTTGTTTCTCTATATTTTCGTCAAGCTCGTCAAATTTGTCCATGTCATCTTCCTTAATAAGCCTTGCCCCGGCTATCTGCTCCAGTGCG
>PWZK01000323.1 GCA_003567495.1 Candidatus Brocadiaceae bacterium | reverse complement strand
TGTAAGTGTCGCTTACATAAGAATTAAGAATTAGAAATTAGGAATGAGGAATCAACGGCAACGGATTAACGGAAATGAGCTATTGGGGTTTTTTTATGAGATAAAATATGGGCGAAGAGAAAGAAAATGCCGTTCAGGAGAAGAGCTATTCTTTTGCATTGCGCATTATAAAAATGTATAGATGGTTGTGCGAAGAGAAGAAAGAATATGTGCTCTCAAAACAACTCCTTCGATCCGGAACATCAATTGGAGCAAATGTTGAAGAAGCAATAGGCGGAGTGTCTGATAAGGATTTTTCTGCTAAAATGGGTGTGAGCTATAAGGAGGCAAGGGAGACCCGTTATTGGCTGCGCCTTTTGAATGACAGTGAGCTTATTGGTAATGCGGCTTTCGAATCGATTCTGTATGATTGTGAGGAATTGCTAAGGCTTATCGGTTCGATATGTAAAACAATGAAAGCCAGGAATTCTAATTCCAGATTATGCCAAATGGCACCCCTACAACATATAGCGTAGGGTGACAGTTGGCATAATCATGAATAGTGCCTCTCTGGTCACCTGCGGGTGCCAGGTGGCACTATTCCTAATTCCACATTCCTCATTCCAGATTCCGGCTTGTCCGCGTTGGGGTATAACACAATGATAGTCCAGGAAAAAGTTTATGCGCGCGCCGGGCTGGTGGGCAATCCATCGGACGGGTATCACGGTAAAACGCTGGCCTTTACATTCCGGGATTTTTTTGCAGAAGTTACGATCTACGAAAGCCCGGAGATAGAGTTCAAAGGCGCGTCCCAGGATGTCGCCACCTTCGGCAGCCTGAGCGAACTGATTGAAAACGTTGAAAGAACAGGTTACTACGGCGGTATTCGCCTGATGAAGGCGAGTGTAAAAAAATTTGCCGCATACTGTCGCCGAACCGGCGCAGAGCTGCCGCACAAAAATTTCACCATGCGCTACGATACCAATATCCCCCGGCAGGTGGGACTGGGAGGTTCAAGCGCCATTATCACCGCCGCCATGAAAGCTCTAGCCGGATTTTACGGCGTCGATATCCCGGTACACATACTTCCCAATATCGTGCTGTCTGCAGAAACAGAGGAGCTCGGGCTTACCGCCGGGTTGCAGGACAGGGTGGTGCAGGCGTATAACGGCCTCGTTTATATGGATTTCAACGCGGAATATATGAGACGTCACGGGGTGGGTAAATACGAAAAACTGGATACCTGTCTTTTGCCTGACCTCTACATCGCTTTCCGAAAGGACCTCAGCCAGGAAAGCAGCGATGCGCATCTCAGGGTGCGCGAACTTTACGAACTCGGCGACCGTAATGTAATTGATACCATGAATCGCATAGCTTCGCTTGCCGACGAGGCAAAATTAATTCTTGCGGGAGGGGAGAACGGCCGTTTGGCAGACATACTGGATAAAAATTTTGACCTTCGCGGCTCGATATATTCCATAAGCAAGGCAAATATGGATATGGTGCGCCGGGCACGCGCGGCCGGTGCATCTTGCAAGTTCTGTGGCTCGGGTGGTGCCGTCATAGGAACCTATGAAGACGACCTTATGCTGGAAAAACTGAAAGACAATCTGAAACAATACGAACTGATAACTCCCAAACCTGTATAAAATAAAAGGGTATGAAAAATGATAATAGTAATGAAAAAAGATGCGGATGAAGATAAAATCCAGCATGTAATAGAACGGGTCGAAAGCAAGGGGCTGGAAGCTGTTCTTTTGCGCGGCGAAAAGCGAAACGTGATAGCGGCTATTGGCGACAAGCGGGAAATTCCTACCGATTATTGGCTTGCAATCCCGGGTGTTGAGAAAACCGTACCGATACTTACCAAATACAAGCTTGCAAGCCGCGAGGTCTCGCCCCGCACTACGCCGGTGCGTATAAACGACACTTCTGTGGGCGGAGATTCACTTTCCATCATCGCCGGCCCGTGTACCGTGGAAAGTATGGAGCAGACCCTTTCCGTCGCCCGCGCGGTGAAAGCAAACGGCGCCGTGGCGCTCAGGGGCGGCGCCTACAAGCCCCGAACAAGCCCTTACAGTTTCAGGGGGCTGGAAACAGAGGGGCTTGAAATCCTTGCAGAAGCCAGGCGGCTTACCGGGCTGCCGGTGATAACCGAAGTGCTTTGCCCCGAAGATGTCGGGCTTGTGTATCAATATGCCGACGTAATGCAGGTGGGGGCGCGAAATATGCAGAACTACAGCCTGCTGGATGAACTGGGGAGGTATGACAAACCTGTCCTGCTAAAGCGCGGCATCAGCGCCACAATCGAAGAAATGCTGCTGGCGGCTGAATATATTCTTCGCACGGGGAATGCCGGCGTAATTTTGTGCCTTCGCGGGATAAGAACCTTTGAAGATCATACAAGGTTCACCCTGTCCATAGGTGCTCTTGCACACCTGAAACAGGTTACACATCTGCCGGTGATAGTGGATCCCAGCCACCCCGCAGGCGACAGCTCACTCGTCCCGCCGCTTGCTAAAGCTGCGGTGGCGGCGGGTGCCGACGGCCTTATGGTGGAGGTGCACCCCGACCCGGAAAACGCCTATGTAGACGGCGCCCAGTCGCTGACGCCCGAGGGTTTCGAAAAGTTGATGGCGGAACTCCGGCCCATAGCACAGGCCGTGGAGAGGGATATCAAGGTCTGACGAACTCGTGTTCCGGATGCTTGACGCTCAATACCGGGCAGGGCGCGTTGCGCACCACCTTTTCCGCTACGCTCCCGATTATCAGATGTTTCAGCCCGGTCCGTCCGTGTGTGCCAAGCACTATGAGGTCGAACTCCTCGTCTTTAGCTTTCCTGACTATCTCCACGAACGGCGAGCCGACAACAACATGCCCGCTTATTTCGTAGCCTTCCCCCCGGTATTTTTCCAGCAACTCGTCCATGCTTTCCCTGCACTGGCGCTGGATTTCATCTACGGGGAAGTCCAGCTCGGGTACGCCTGCTGTGGAATAAGACGGCAGAAAGGGCATTTCCACCACGTGGATCAGAGCAAGCTCGCTTCGATATGCGTCGGCAAACGCCCGGGCATACCGCATCGCGTGATCGGAGTTTTCACTGAAATCTACAGGACACAGAATCTTTTCGATCTCTATCCGCATGACTGGCCACCTCCCTGTTGGCAAATTTTGTATCGGAACATGCCCCATTCACCGTCCGCCTATTACCACATTTCGAATCCTGCAATGCGGACCGCCGTCTCCTACCCGAAGCGGCGACTGTCCGCCTTTGCCGCAGCCGCCCAGCCCACCGAAAATCCGGAAGTCATTGCCCACGGCATCGATATTTGCCAGTGTCTTGAAGACATTTCCACTGAGCACTACGTCGCGCACTTTTTCGGTTAGTTTTCCTTTTTCTATACGCCATGCTTCTTCAGCGCTGAAGGTGAACATTTCGGTGTTGGTTTGGCCGCCCAGCATGCCCACTGCATAAAGTCCGTCTTCGGTGTCTTCCAGCATATCATCGAAATTCCATTCACCGGGCTCCATAAAAGTGTTTGTCATCCGCACTATCGGGGGTGATGAATGGGATATGGCCCTGGCGTTGCCGGTAGGCTCTTCGCCCATTTTCGCCGCGGTCTCACGGTTATGCAGCCTGCCGACCAGCACGCCGTTTTCTATAAGCGGTGTGCGGCCGCTCCTGACGCCCTCGTCGTCGAATGCGATGTGCCCCGCCTCGCCCTTGAGCGAGCCGTCGTCAACTATGTTCAAATACTCGGGTCCGAAGCGTTTCCCGGGCTGCATAATCCGGCGCAGTTTCGGGTTTTCATAGATGTGATCGGCTTCACTGAGATGTCCGAACGCTTCGTGAACAAAGACGCCACAGAGTTTTGGATCGATAATGACATCATATAGCCCGGCGTTTACCGGCCGGGAATCGAGCGATTCCAGGGCCCTTTTTTTAACGTCTTCGCAATCTGACTCCATATCCAGGACGTTGCCGAATCCGCGCAGGTCTCCGCTTCCCTTGTAGGCGCGCTGAACGTTTGTGCCGTCAACGGCTATAGCGGCGATTGTCATGCCGCAGAAGCTGTACCCCTGCTCCAGGACGGTTCCGTCGGACGTTGCCAGGTAGCGCGTTCCGCTTGAATCCCGGTAACTGACATTCGTAGTGGTGATTCTCTTCTCTGCCAGCAGCAGGCGATTGTATTTCTCCGCCAGCGATTTTTTATCGCTGAGAGAATATCCTGCCGGGTCGTTTTCCGGTTCGGATCGATAAACTTCTTTTACCGGCTCTACCGCCGCAGGCGTAAATGGTTCGCCGTTTACCAGCTCGGCCTGCCGAAGAGCGAGCTGTGCATATTTGTCGAGTTTCCCGATATCGTTGAACGATGTGAAGCCCCACCCGCCGTTCTTAAGCACCCTTACGCATCCGCCAAGACCGGTGCGCTCGCCTATATCTTCAAGCTCTTTGCCTGCATAATGTACGGAGCTGGAGCTTCCTTCATGCACCCGCAACTCAGCGTAATCGGCATCGATTTTCCGGCATAGTTTCTGGAGCTTGTCTAACACGACTCCTCCCTATACGTGGTTCACTGAGAACTTACGAACTATTTTACCTTGAATACTGAGCACGGTTACGGCGTGAAGATTGCTGTTACAGAAGATTATCCTCTTTGAATTTTGTGAACTGCGTCAAATGCAGGCGCTCTTCGTCCATTATGGCGTCGAGTATGTGGTGCTGGGATTCGGGCACGAAGCGCAATAGCTCCTGGTAGAGAAGAAGGGTGTTTTTTTCCATTTCTGCAGCCGTTTCCACGGCTTTCAGAACCGATTCCTGGCGCTTTGCCAGCTCCCTGCCGTCCTCCCCCATTGGGAATATGCGCCCTGATATGAGGTAGGAGAGATATTCTTCGTATTCGCCTTCATAAGACTCGCCCTGCGGCAGGTCGGCCCCTGTTTCTTCCAGGAGCGTGCGGAATTTTTCCGCATGTTCATCTTCCATAACTGCGACTTTTTCTGCGTATTCGCGAAGCGCGGGGGAGTTTGTATCTTCTGCCAGCGCCCGGTAGAAATTGGCGCCGGTGACCTCTTCACGGATAGCGATGTTCAGCAGTTCGCTTGCAGAGAATAGCTCGGCCATTTTAACCTCCAATATAAACGGTTCTCGGGAAAATTCTGAAAAACAGGATAATACATAATAGCGCGCCGGCCGGGAAAAATCAAGTGTAGGGGTTACCAGTCATAAAGCTCGCCTACAATCTCTTCGACCAGATCTTTCACGGTGCAGATGCCCGCCGCTTCCCCCGAATCGTTCAGAACCACCGCCATCTGCAGGCTGGATCTTTGCAGCAAATACAATGCGTGCGCTACGGAGTCCTTCGCGTTTACATAAACCGGCGTGCGCACTATGTCAGATATGTTGTCTTCATCGTCTACGGCCGAGACCATATCGATCAGATTGATCATTCCGGTGATGTTTTCCCGGCGTTCGCTGAATACGGGGATGCGTGAGTAATTGTTTTCCTGCAATACCCGGCGCACTTTGTAGTAAGGGGCGCTCTCGTTCACCATCACTGCATCGCTAAGGGGCACGAGCGCCTTTTGAACGGAAATCTTTTTGACTCGCAGCACATTGTCCATAATCCGGTGCTGATAGTCGGAAACCACTCCGGCCTCGACGCCGTGTGAGAAAAAAGTGCGCATTTTTTCCGGTGTAATGTGATAATGAAACCCGGGAGGGCTGCCGCCGGTGAGGCTGGAGAGGGCTTTGTTCATGAAAAACAGAACTCCCAGTACAGGCATGAAGAGAAATTCTACGAGCTGCAGCCATGGTGCGAGTGCATGCATCAGAAAATCGGCACGTCTTAAGAACAGCACTTTGGGAGCGATCTCCGTAAACACCACCAATACAGGGGCAAGCATCAGTGTGCTGTAAAAATCCGCCCTTCGCCCCAGGCCGGCTCTTATAAGCAAAGCGGCACAGCATGCTGTAGCAACGTAATGCGTTACGTTATTTGCAATTAAAATGGTGTTGATCGTTCGCCGAGGTTGCCTTATCAGTCGCTGCAGTCGGCGCGCGCCCGCGCGTCCCGCCTCCGCTCTTGAGGCCAGTCGAAGCCTGTTTACACTATAAAGGCCTATCTCGGAGCCGCTGAATATAAAGCCCAGACATAGCATTATTACGATTATAATCAAGTAGTACATGTTAAAAAACACCTGTATTTCATGTGCAACCTGCGTTCCTTTCCGCCGGTAGCTCCAGTATCACGTATTTTATGCGCCGCCCCTGAATACTTTCGACCCTGAAACTCAGATTTTCATACGTCACGGTATCGCCGGTTGCGGGTATTCTGCCTAGCAAAGTCATGATCAGCCCTCCAACCGTATCGGCGGGAATATCGGATTCGGTGCCGGGCGAAAAAATTTTTTTCCATTCCCTGATGCCGAGATCCCCCCTTAATCTGTAACGCGTGTCTGCGAGTTTTTCCACCGGCACGGGCGCAGCTACGTCGTATTCGTCACCGATTTCGCCGACGATCTCTTCGATTATATCCTCTATGGTTATTAGTCCCTCAAGGGCGCCGTACTCATCCACCACAAAAACCATGCGGCACTGCTCCGTCCGCATGCGGTGCAGTGCGTCTTCGGCGGACGCGGATTCGGGAATAAAGGGGACGGGACGTATGAGTTCTCTTATCGGGCTGTTTTTGTTGCTAAAGAAAAAATCCCTGACATGCACAACGCCCGCCATGTTATCCATGCCGCCCTCGTAAACCGGCAGAAGTGTATGTTTGCTTTCCCTGAAGAGCTTCTCAACCGTCTCCGGTGCGGTTTCGACGTGGAAACATACGAGATCCACCCGAGGCACGAGTATTTCCCTGACGGCTATATCGGAGAGCTCAAGCACTTTGGCAATCATTTCGCCAACGTCTTCTTCTACGAGCCCTTCTTTTTCGCTGAATTCTACAAGCATCTGCAGTTCATCCGCCTCCGGCGGCGGCTGTTCGGGCATCGCTCGCGTCAGCAGCGTGGATAATGCGGAGGTTAGTCGTTCGATCGGGGCCAATACCGGCCATAGAAGCGTTTGAATCGCGTAAATGGGGTAGGATGCGACGGAGCCGAAGGGGCGCGAAAATGCGACGGCAAGATTTTTTGGGACGATCTCGCAGAAAAAAATCACAAAAAGCAGGCTGCCCGCTGCCAGCAGCGGGGGAGCGTAAGCAGGCAGAGGGCGTGTGCTGGTGACGATAAGAAAATAGGAAACGCTGAAAAACAGAAGGTTGGCCGCCATGTTGGAGAAGACAATGGTTGTCAAAAGACGGCTGGGATGTTCCAGGAGTTTCAACATCAGGCGTGAAGACGGCGCTGTTGCGCTTTTCCCACCGGATAGATCCTCCGGCCGCAAACTGAACAGGGCGGTCTCAGCGCCACTGAAGAAAGCTGAAAGGACGGCCGCGAAAAATAAAACGCCTGCTCTCACTGCCGCAAAACCTCTGATAATGATTTAATGTGCGGTTGTTCTCTGAGGACTTACAGCCAGGAACCTTCGTGCTCCCGGTACATGTCTATAAAAGTATCTAATGTTAAGATATTAAGCGCCTACACCGTAGCGCGCCCCTCTTTCTTGATGTTTTCAATCTTTGTCGGGCCGATGGTTTTTATTGCTTTCAGTTCGTCGACAGAGGAAAACGGCCGCGACTCGATTATCTGGCGAGCCTGTTCATCGCCTATATGTATGATATTTTTTAGTTCTTCAAGAGAGGCGCTGTTTAAATTTATGTTTCCGGCAAGGTTCTCCGCCCCCGGTCCCTCATCGCTCCCGATAATCTCTTCACGCTCTTCAGAGCCTCCTTTTCCTTGCTCCTCCTCCTCTTCCATCCTTTCATTTTCAACCAGTTCATCTTCTTCTTCATAGTAAACGTCCTCCACATCGACCCTGTCGACATGTTTGCGCATCAGGAAGCATATTATGGTATTTGAAGTGAAGAAGTAGGAGAAAGCGTATGCAGGCACAAGAGTTCGTATAAGAATCGCGATTACGACGGCAGCCCAGGAAGCCACGCGCAGTCCGACGGCGCCTTCGGCAGCCGGAATCGATGGGGCGGTGAAAAGCCCGGCCCCGAGGCCGGTAGCAATTAATTCTTCGCCTATCAGCCCGATTGATACTGTTGCGTTCATCAGTGAAATGAAGAGATTGGAAAGCACCATAGCGACAAGCACGCTGAGCATGCCCAGAACCGCCGCGAGCGCCGTATATGAAACGAATCGGTTGAACCCCCAGAGCAGATAGCTGTATGCGCTGCTCCAGCCTTCAAACGCATCTTTGCCCCCGATGCTTATGGAGGGCAGCATGAGACCGAAGCTCAAAATTCCGAGCACCACGATAAAAGTCAGCACTATGGTGCCCGGCAGCACTCCGATAGGGATGAGCAAGGCCAGTATCCAGGGGCCGACCAGGGGGATGGAACCGATAAGTCCGGCAAGCTGGTTGAGCAACCCGAACAACAGCACCGCCAGCAGCGGGGTGACGGGCGCAAAGAAAAACGCCTTGCGTTTTTTCCTGACCATATCCATCGCGTCTTTCAGCGTAGGTATGTCATCGCGCGCATACTGAAGCGCCGTGAGCCGCGTTACGGCGCCGCCGCAGCAGGTCCATACGGCCAAAAGAAACAGGTAAAAAACCCCCGATGCCACGAAATGAAGCCACCCGGCGGCGAAAGGGTTGAAAAGCGGCAGTATCATGCCCATGGCCACTGCACACCCGTCCCTGAAAAGGACAGATATAAAGTTGCCGCTGCCGGCCGTACCGCCAAGAGCTTCGACCGAGTTGTAAATAAACGAAAACAGGGCGAATACAGCTACTGTGCCCAGGGTGGCGATAAAACCAAGCCACACCTTTTTTGCATCCACCGCCAGTGCGTGTGATGCAAACAAGTCCGTCCAGTTTCCTTTTCTGTCTCTCATGACATCCTCCTGGTACTCAAAGTTAAAAAAGATTGCAGACACGGTATACATTCAGTGGATCACCTGCCTGCAGCAGGCAGGCGTTGGCCACTGCCATTAGTATTTACAGAACCACCTGCCTGCAGGAGGCGGTTCTTCTTCTTTAAACTACGATACGTGTTTAACTGAAGACTTACAGCTTAACTTGCCGCCGGGTTCTTGTCAAGTAAAAATCAGCCTCGCCTCTGGTCTATGTCAATTGACGTCAATCCACATTTTTTTCCCTTCGGATTCAATCTTGTATTCCTCATCCAGCCATCTGCCCAGATCCAGGAGCTTGCACCTTTTCGAGCAAAAAGGGAAGAAGACGTCTTTGTCTGGCCCTTTATAGGCGACAGGAGTGTTGCAATTAGGGCACCTGGCGGATATGGGTTTTTCTTTGCCCTGCATGGATTCAATCCGCCGGTTCAAACTGATCTTTGCCCACTCCACATTCGGGGCATGTCCAATCCTCCGGCAGTTGATCAAAAGCCGTTCCGGGTGGGATGTCACCCTCCGGATCTCCTTTTTCAGGGTCATAAATGTACCCGCATACCAGGCATTCGTATCTCTGCATTCTTTTCCTCCCCATTTACGGTTCAAATTAATGGTGTGAAAAATCACATTTGTTAAAAGAAGCATGTCCAAACTGTTGTGCGGGGCAATATTTAGTGAGGATGTGGCGACGTATGTACTGAAATGGTGGGCGGTACTGGATTCGAACCAGTGGCCTCTACCGTGTCGGGGTAGCGCTCTCGCCGGCTGAGCTAACCGCCCATACCGACGTAATTATATGTTTTTTCTCCATTCGTGTCAAATGAGGAATTTGCGTCAGGGAGATTCAGGGATCGGGGAGGGCCTCCGGACAATTTTTGCCCCGATACGCGCAAAAAACTTATGCAGTGCAAATTCCTCTACTTTTACGTGGCCAGTGTTTGACAAGCTCCCACGTACCTCATATAATAGGGGAGAGAAGTGAAAAATAGCGGTTTTTGCGGGTTTACAGGGAAAATAACCGGGGCGCAGGCCCTTTTTTAAAGGC
>PWZK01000040.1 GCA_003567495.1 Candidatus Brocadiaceae bacterium | reverse complement strand
GTACCGCCCGCATAGGCTATATCCACATTGGCAACCGGCGTTCCGTCGTTGCGCTGATACGCATTGACACGGGTGCACTTCCCCTGCTGAACTTACCACGACATCTCTGACATCAACATATTACGCCTCCTTCAGTAAAAGTTGTCCGGGGATCGTTCCCCGGTTTTAAAAAGGTACTTCGCCGACAACGAAATCCACTGGAGCGGCTGGCGTGCCGTCTCCAGGAATCCAGAAGAACTGGCCCGCTTATTTCACGCGCTGTCGTCGGCGCAGCTGCGCGAAAGGCAAGCGCCGCTGTATTCGTATACTGCAAGCGCGGCCTGACAAAGCAGATGCGCCGACGCCGGTGCGCCCGAAGGGTAAACCGCTTTTTAAGGAGCCGCAGTACACACTGTAAAATCGGCACTGCCCTTTGAATGACATTTAAAATGCCGATTGTAAAGCCGTTACATTTACTTTTGCCGTTGGTTTATGAAATATGCGGGCTAACCGCGCCCCTTTCAGGGCGCATGGGTTTTATGCTGCCTGTTATCCCCTGGTTGAAACCAGGGGCTACCGAACCTCGCCCCGCCGGGGTGAAAATACGGTCCTGCGCCTCAAGGGGCAATGTAAAGCACGGGGCATCCCGAGTTTTTGCCCAAGGTGTTGAATGAAAACGCAGGGTGCGCCCTGACGGGACGTGGTAATACATGGATATCTTATGGCAGTGAACAGGCACAAAACTTGCGTAGTGGTGGCGTTCATTATTCGGTATTCTCCGACAAAGTGAGGATGGTTTTTTGGATGTGTTCGGGGAGGTCCGGCCAGGCATGGATGACCTTTTTCAGGTCATCGGGAAGCGCAGCCGTACTGCAAATATTATGTTCCGGAAAACCACATTCTGTGTCCGGAAGGTGTTTTTCCCTGTCCGGGTTACGACGTGGGATTTTTGCGGATTGCTGTAACTGTCCGGATTGTGAGCTGTCATGTCCGGTCGATGACAGGTGGCGTCCAGATGATTTAGGGGGAATGGTCGGGGCGCCGGGATTCGAACCCGGGACCTCGTGCTCCCAAAGCACGCGCGCTAGCCAGGCTGCGCTACGCCCCGTACCACAATGTGAGATAAATATTAACGAATATATTCAGCGAACGTAAGTCCTCAGTGAACCACGTATCATTTTGCTTGTATGGGCACTTAAACCGCCGTTTGCCGTTCCCGGGGAAGACGTGGTTCACTGAGGACTTACCAGCGAACTACCTCTTAAACCGGTCTGTAGGGGCAAAAAATTTTTCGCCCAAACGTTAAAACGTCCCCCGAGTGCCTGAAAGAGCGAAAGATGTTTCGCCCATACGGATATATTCGTAAATATACGCGGTTCACTGAATACTTACCACAAAGTATATCCTAAAGGCCGCCGGGTAGCAAATAACTACATATTTTTTGGCGAAGCATGCGCTGTTTAAGAAAAATTTTTGGAAACCCTTTTTTTCTTTCAAATGAGAAGGGTTATGTGTTATAATAATGTGAATATGTTCCAGAAAAAAGTTTTTAAAAATAAAAAGACCATGTTCCGGAAAAATCATATAGCAGGGTTTCCTGCTTCGATGCCGGGCGGATGGGCCGCCATCCTGGCCATGGTATGCCTTGTCCTGCCGGTAACCTCTGCAACCGCAGTTGAGTCCGGAAATAATGGTGAACTAAATGCCTGCGAACGGCGGGGGGGGGGTGATGTTCTATCTGGGAACGATGCGGCGGTTGAAATGTCGGTCAGGCCACTTATCGAGTTTCCCGTTGTGCAGTCTGGTAAAACACTGAAATTCAGGCTTTCATTCCGGGATACCGCCGGCATGAGCCGGAATCTCTCCTACCGGATACGTAAGGAAAATCTTTCGGGAGAAGAGATGCAAATCATGGCCGAAAAACAAATAGGCAACCCCGAATCAGTGGCCGAAAGCGGGTGGGTCGAACTCGTCGAGGAGTTTTCACTGCCTGCGAAAGACGCCCGGCTGTCTTTCGAACTGATGATGAACGGCGAAATAGAGCGAAAAAAACGAATTTCAATAATTTCCGCATCCACCCGTCTTGAAGGTGTCGAGCTCGACTCCGCCGATAACCTGGTAGATAAAAATGGTGATCTCGTAATACTCGTAACCGGCAGGGATACGCCAACATATCCTTCTGCGCTGAGTTCGATGCGCCCCGAACTATCAGTTATACGAATACTTGTGCTGGATACCCTCCAGAAACATTCCGCTGAAGGGGCGATCGGTCCCTTATATGCAGATATTTTGGAATCAAAACTCGAGGCCACCTATAAACCCCTTAAATTTGATGTTACGACCATACCGGCGCCGGAAGGACATTTGCTGGAAAGATTTTTGGGGATAATTGAGCTCGTAAACATGCACGAGCATGAGGTGCTGATGAAGGCGGGACAACTGGACGAATCTACCAGAATGCCGCAGCCGGATGATTTTGAGCACTATCTGACCGCCGTTACAGAACAAATACGGGCAAGTGCCGATTCGATGTTGATAATGGTCACGTCCCCGCCTCTTGAAGGACGATTGCACAGTTCCCGGGCATTTGCGAGAATTGCCAAAAGAACGGCGTTTCGCAACGCAATTGCCGTTGCCGACCCTTTTTCGAGATTCATGATGTGTAATAATCCCGCGCGGTATTTCGATAACCGATATGGAGATCGTCCTCTGCTGAATGTAACCGGACACAAGTTTATTGCAGATGAAGTATTCACGGCGTTCAAACGTAATTTTGGCGACCAATTCAACGCTGCTGTCAGGGATGTATTGGACGGAGAAGATTCGTATTATGTAGCCATTACTCCGGGGTCGGGACAGGGAAAGATTTACGGAGAAGATGATCCGGAAGAGTTCAAATTTGCGCACAGTCCGCTGGAAGAAGGCGATTCCCTTGTCGGGGCTCTCAGGCGCGAATCCGGCGAAGACGTTGGGAAATACGCGTTCACTCTCGAAGATATGCGTATAAGTTACAGGTGTAATCTCGTCCTTGCCGAGGATTCACCGAGTTTTGAGATCGAGCCCCGCCCGGTCACGATAACGCCCG
The DNA here is from genome assembly GCA_003567495.1 of Candidatus Brocadiaceae bacterium. Classification (GTDB taxonomy): domain Bacteria; phylum Planctomycetota; class Brocadiia; order SM23-32; family SM23-32; genus PUMZ01. The sequence continues at coordinate 7,098 of PWZK01000040.1, read as the reverse complement.
AGGCCGGGCAAAGCAAGGCTTACGGAGGTTTTGATCCCGAGCTTGAATTTACCCACACGCCGCTTGCAAGGGGCGATAGACTGGAGGGCTCCATCGGGCGCGAGAGCGGGGAGGACGTCGGCATCTACTCGTTTACGCTCGGCGATCTGGACGCCGGCGACAACTACGTTCTGGAGCTGGACGCCGAATCTCCGGTTTTTGAGATCGAGCCTCGCCCGGTCACGATAACGCCCGAGGCCGGGCAGGGCAAGCTTTACGGTGAAGATGATCCCGAGCTTGAATTTACCCACACGCCGCTTGCAAGGGGCAATGAGATTGGCGGCACGCTCGGGCGCGAGAGCGGGGAGGACGTCGGCATCTACTCGTTTACGCTCGGCGGTCTGGACGTCGGCGACAACTACGTTCTGGAGCTGGACGCCGAATCTCCGGTTTTTGAGATCGAGCCGGAATTTGATGATTATCCGGATATTGAATAAAGTAACGCAGACATTCCTGTCTGTGTAAAACCTTTGTCAGGCATTGTATCAAAAGAAAAAAATTCTTATCGGAGTTTAAGGGCTATGCCGGGAGCGACAAAAAAACAGTTATTTTGTGTGCTTTTTATGTTGTCTGTCTTTACCTGTGCAGGCGCTCTTGCCCGGGTAAATCCCCCTTCGTTTGACTTTACCGGCGGCACTCAGGGGTGGGACTTGCTCGAAGGAGAGGAAGGGAATGCGGCTTTGGAGCTGCTTGTAGACGACACAATAGTTTCGCGGGGTTACCATTCACTTGGAATAGAGGTGGAATTTCCCGGGGATGCCGGTGTTTATACTTATATAAGCAGTTCGGAAACTTCTATTTACGATCGCATTGAATTTGACTTTTTCCTGCCCGATGACGCGCCGGATGATGTGTCGTGTCTTCTTTTCATCCAGGACGGGGAGTGGCTTTGGTATCAGACGCGCGAATACAGCCTTTCTCCCGGCGAATGGAGGACCATTTCCGCAAGCATAGCGCCGGAAAGTATGGAATGGGCCGGTCGGGGTCACAGCCAGCCGTGGGGGCCTTTGAGCCGCTCCAATATCAATGTTGTTGGGGTGAAAATTCGTTCCACGGAGGATTATGCCGGCCGTCTTAACCTCGATAACGTGGCGTTTACCAGAACCATGTTTCCAAATTATGAGGTCAGCCCTTCTGAGTTGTCTGTTGGTGATAAACTGGAGTTTAGCTTCAATCTTCCTTCTACTTACAGGAATCCGTTTGATCCGGAGGAAATTAGTGTTGACGGGCATTTTACCGGTCCGTCGGGCGACGAGATGGTAGTGCCCGGTTTTTTTTACCAGGACTATGAGCGGTATCTGGTAAGCGATGACGAAGGGCGACGTTTGGAGGCTCTTGATCCAAAAGGCGCACCCGGGTGGAAAATACGTTTTACGCCGTTGGAGGCGGGAATGCATACCTATGAGATCAGTATTACAGATGCCGGCGGAACCAGAACTACTCAGCCGGGGGAGTTCGACGTGCAAGCAGGGGATTCGCTGGGATTCGTGCGGACCTGTCCGGACGGAGGCAAGGGTTTTGTGCTTGACAACGGCGACTATTTTTTCCCTATCGGTTTTAACTATCGTTCACCGTATGACGTCAGGTATGAGAGTAACATACTCCGCGAGCGTCTTACCGATCCCACGCAGGACTGTGCTTCTTCGAATGTCGCGCTTGACGACGGGACATTTGGCTACGAAGAGAATATGGAGGAGATGGCCGGGCATGGCATGAATTTCATGGAAACGTGGATGGCTCCGTGGTGGCTTGCGATTGAATGGAGCCCGCAGCGTATCGGGTTCAGGGGGGCGGGGCGCTATAATCTTCGCAATGCCTGGAAGCTCGACCGTGTAATGGATGCGGCCGCTGCACATGATATTTACGTTCAGCTTGTACTCATTAACCACGGCCAGCTTTCGTCATTTGTTGACGCAGAATGGCAGGATCATCCATACAACGTGGAAAACGGCGGCTTTCTGCAATCTCCGGAGGAGGTCTTCAGCGATGAAAGAGCCAGGCGGCTTACAAAAAACATGTTGCGCTATATTATAGCCCGCTGGGGGTACAGTCCTTATATCTTTTCGTGGAATTTGCTCAACGAGATGAACCTCGTGGGCGATAATAACAGATTCTGGCGCAGCGACGAGATAACAGAATGGTTCGAGGAAATGACGCTTTACCTGAAAGAGACGGATCCGTGGGATCATATGGTGACCGGGCACTTTACCGGGAATTTTGACAGCGACATATTTCGCATAGAAGGTGTCGATTACTCGGCCAACAATGCGTACTATAACGTAAATAATCAGGACCTTGTAAGCCGGCTGCGGGGAACCTACAATTTTCACCGGCGATTTGATAAACCTTTCCTCGTCGCTGAATACGGAGGAACTTCCGGGGGGGGTACGGTAAGAAACCTGAAACGCGACCTTCAGGTTGGGCTCTGGGCGGGCTACACGATGCCTATTGCGGCATCGCCGCTTTTCTGGTGGAACCAGCTGGTCAGAGATCAGAACTGGTATCATATTTACGAGTCCATGGTGCGGTTCGAACGCATAGTCGGAGAGGACAGGAGAAATATGGATATTTTCGGTGGGTGGAAACTGAAGCTCGAAGAAGGGGTGGGCGAAGATCGCGGCGATCACGGGGCCGCGGGCCAGATGATGCACTGCGGGGAAGCCGGCGCTTACATAGGCTGGTTTTACAACAAACAATACGTGGGGAATCTGCGCGACGAGCTGGAGCTGGGTGAGATTACAGACCTCACACTCGATATCTCAGATATTGAAGCGGAAACGGAATATAAAATGATATTGTGGGACACGCAATCCGGCGAGGCATATTCGGAGCTGAAGACGGTGCTAAGACCCGGGGAAGGGATATCTTTGCCGGACTTTAACAAAGATATTGCCGTGTATTTGAAAGAAGTTCCGGGCGCGGACTAAACAGGCTCTCATGCGCTTCGCCATAGGCTTTAGCATGTCGCCTGCCTGCCTGCTGCAGGCAGGTGGTTCACTGGATATATACCCCGCATTACTTTTACAAGCAGGAGGGTTTTAGTAGATGAAAAGATTGTTTGAAGGCAAAACCAAGGATGTTTTCGATAAAGGTGACGGGCAGTTTCTTTTGAAATTTAAAGATACAGTGACGGGCGCGGAGGGCAAGATCGATCCCGGCGCCAATGAAGTCATGGGCGAGGTGGCGGATAAAGGCAAAGCCAGTTTTGCATTATCTGTTTATTTCTTCTCCAGGTTGGAAGAGCAGGGGATACCGACTCATTTTACGGGCGCCGATACGCACGGGCAAACGATGACTGTAAGGGCCGCCGAAGCATTTGGGGGCGGATTGGAATTTATATGCAGAAGATATGCCTGCGGGAGTTTTCTTCGCCGTTACGGGGAATATGCTGCGGAAATGGCGGAGCTGCCTTACCTCGTGGAAATAACGCTTAAAGACGATCAGCGGGGAGACCCCCTGGCCAATGACGAAACCTTGCTGGCACTGAGCATCCTTTCTGAAGAAGAATTGGAGAAGGCAAAAGGACTTACGGTGGATATAACAAAAGCTATTGAGGCGATGCTTGAAAAACGCGACCTTCGCCTCGTGGATATTAAATATGAATTCGGCAGAGTTGACGGCGAGGTGGTGCTTATCGATGAGATTTCGGGAGACAGTATGCGTGTGGTAAACAGCGCCGGCGATACGTTGGATCAGGTGGAATTGAGCAAAGAAATTTTATGACTGGTACCGAAAATTCAAAATTCAAAGCACCAAATCCGAAATGAATTACAATGCTCAAAATTGTAAATTCAAAACCTGCCGGATGCGGAGAAAGTAATCGCAGGGGCAAGATTTCTGAAGCAGATGCGCCGCTGGGGACGCGCCCGTAGGGTAAACCGCCGTTTGCGGAGCTCAGGTACACACTGTAAAATTAGAGTCGCCCTGAAAACGCTATTTAACATACTAAACATTAAGCCTTTATATTAACACCTGTCGTTGGTTTATGAAATATGCGGGTTAGGGCACGTTTAAACGTTTGGGCGAAAGATGTTTCGCCCCTACTGGCCGGGTTGGAACGCCTGCGCTGTTTCTAACCTGGTTCGCTGATATAACCAGAGGACTATAATGCGGAACAGATTTGGTTTTCTTGGGCCCGTTTTTTTTTACCTCGGGTCTCTTTTCATGGTTTTGGCACTGCTTTTACTTGTCCCGCTCGTCGTGTGCGTTTTGTATTTGTACAGAGGTTACGAAGATGTTTCTATCCTGAGCTACCTTTTGCCGGCAGCGCTGGCTTTTGCTGTCGGCCTGCTTATGCGCAGTTTGGCTAAGAGCAGGCGACTGAGCACCAAAGGGGCGGTGCTTGTCTGTGTGCTGGCCTGGATACTTCTTTCGCTGGCCGCCGCTCTACCGTTTGTAACGGCGCTGGGGATAAGTTATCTTGATGCTTACTTCGAGACGGTCAGCGGTTTCACTACGTCCGGCATAACGATGCTTGACGGGCTCGACGATATGCCGCGCAGCATTTTGTTCTGGCGTGCACAGCTGCAGTGGCTCCGCGGGCTGGGAATACTGACTTTTTTTTTGATGGTTGTGGGGGGGGGCGGCGCCTCTCACAGTCTTTTTTCGGCCGAGGCACACAAAATTTTTTCACGCCGCCCCGTTCCCAGCCTCAGGCGCACCCTCAAGATTCTCTGGGGCATATACGCGCTTTTCACCGCGCTCATAGCATTTCTTCTGCTGCTGGCCGGTGCGGGCCCTTTCGACGCCGCAGCTCACGCCCTTACATGCATTGCTACCGGCGGTTTTTCTCCCTACGATGCAAGCATCGGTCACTTCGGTGAAGCGGGCTACGCAAACTATGTTTTTATAGAATACATAATAATCTTTGGAATGCTGCTGGGGGGCATTAACTTCCTGGTGCATTTCAGGGTGCTCACAGGCGGTCTCGGGGCGCTGTGGAACAACCTGGAAATGCGGCTCTGGTGGGCGCTGCTCTGTGGCGCAACCCTGCTGGTTTGGATAAACCACCGCCTGCACGCCGTCGATGCCGCCGCATCAGGTTCTGCGTTTCGTACAAGTCTCTTCCAGGTCATGTCAATGGCGACAGGCACCGGCTACAGCACGGAATTTATCGGCAGTCCTTTTTTTCCTTCTTTCTCAAGGTTGCTGTTTCTGATGTTTATGGTTATAGGCGGCTGCGCAGGCTCCACTACCGGCGGTATAAAGGTACTCAGAATAGCCGTGCTTTTAAAACTGGTAAAAAGCCGGATAAGATCAGCGATATTCGGACGGCGTGCAACCAACCTGATGATAATAGACGGTAAAAGTGTAGAAAGCGATGAAGTGCAAGGCGTTTCAGCCATGTTTTTCTCGTGGATCGCACTGCTGGCGGTCGGCGCGGCAATCACCGCGCTCTTTGCCCCTCAGTACGGACCTCTCGAAGCGGCTTCGGGTATGTTTTCGGCACTTGGAAACATAGGGCCAAGCTACATACCGGCCGGAGAGATGAGCGAACTGCATCCTGTCGTAAAACTGACCTATATAACGGGAATGCTGGCCGGAAGACTCGAAATTCTGCCGGTTCTGATGTTATTTAGCCGATGGACATGGAGGTAATATTATGTATGTACTGATTGCAGGAGGTGGTATGGTGGGCGGAACGCTCGCCCGAGAGCTGGCGGAAAATCATCACGACGTCGTGATAGTTGAGACCGACCGATCGGTTTGTGAGGACATCACCACACGCATAGGCGCTCTGGCCATTCACGGCCCGGCCACCGATGTCGAAGTGCTGGAAGAAGCCGGGATAAGCAAGGCCGATGTGGCTGTGGGCGCGATGCCCGGAGATGCCGATAACCTGTCTTTTACCGTTCTTGCCCGAAACGCCGGGGTCCCTCGCGTAGTCGTTCGAATGCGCAACCCCAATTATGCCGAAGCCTATAAAATCGCCGGAGCGAGCAGGACGCTTAATGTCAGCGGGTTGTTCGTTAAACAACTTGTGCTGGAGATAGAACAGCCCTCCCTGCGGCAGGTGGCGACTTTCGGAAGAGGTGAGGCAAGCATAGTAGTTGCAACAATACCGGACGGGGCCGCCGCCGGAAAGACAGTAAGCGAAGTTGCGCAAAGCAAACGATTTCCGAAGGAATGTGTAATCGCCGGCATTTACCGTGAAGAAGGCGAACAATTCATCTTCCCGCGAGGGGGCGCCATGATCCACGCAGGCGACCAGGTATTCCTCGCTGCATCTACCGAAACTGTCAGTGCCGCCGCCGAGTACCTCCAAAATACATAATATTTAGTATCTTATTTGTAATTATCTTGTTTTATTGGCAAATAGATTAATTTGAGACGCTGTAAGTGTCGTTGAAATAAAAAATTAAGAATTAGAAATTAGGAATGAGGAATCAACGACAAAACGGCAACGACTACGGAAATGCCAAAAAGAAATGTTGCAGGTTTGTCTTTAGGCCCGCAGGGCCGTCTGATTAATAGCCCGGGGTGGAAGCGCCATGTCGTTGGGCGCTGTAACCCCGGAAAACTTGTGCAGACAACAGATCAGAGCCCCGAAGGGGCGATTCAAAGGTTTGGCGAACTCAGGGTGAGCCCCTTCCCTGAGTCGCCCCGCCGGGGCTCTTGTGCAGGGCGACACCGTTTTCCCCGGGTTCCCTTCGGTCACCCGGGGCTACCTGCCTGCGCCGCAGCGCGGCAGGCAGGCGGGTGAGTTGGCCCTGCCGGGCCTGAAGGACAATTACGAATGACAAATATCCAGTGACAAAAAAACGACCGGAGTAAGCGCTGAAAGCGCAATATGTTATAACCTGTGGCGGAGCGCAGGCCCGAAAGGGCCGCAGCGCAGTCAAAGGAGAGGGGATCGCACAATCGGGAGTCCTGAAGGGACGATATAAACGATCGCGCACAGTGGCGCCATAAAAAATGCAATTGAACCATGCGTGAGGCTTGATATTATACCGCACTTTCAGTGCTCGATTGCGGCGTGCGGCGTGTCCTGTGACTCTGCTTCAGTCCTGCCGGACTTTCGCGCCGTCACAGGCTTTAGCATGCCGCGCCGCAGGCGCT
>PWZK01000328.1 GCA_003567495.1 Candidatus Brocadiaceae bacterium | reverse complement strand
GGGTTAAGTGGCGCCTCTACGGTCGTCTCGGGCCAGGCGATCAGTTTTACGCCACTGTCCGCCAGCTCACGCGAGAGCCGAACCGCAGCGTCAACTTCCGCTCTCGCCCGCCTGTCATATTCATCAAAATACCCCTCCAGCCTGTCCCATAACTCGCGACGCCGGAAATCGGGAAGCGAGGCCATCTCTTCTTCAGACATGGCATATATCCGGCGGACATCCGGCGGAGTCATGGCAGGCGGCATGTTTTGCTGCACAACGCCGAAGACCGGCCCCTCCTGCATTTCCAGACCATCAAGCGCCGACCAACCGAATAAAAGCGCGCACAGCAATAAAAAGGCCGACAACCCGGACATAACTCCGCCGCGCCGCAGGAGGCATACTTTCGACGTAACGCCCAATGTTTCACTAGCAAAAATCCCCCGGAATATCTGGGCGGCGGCAACGTTAACAAACACGAGCAGAAAACTCAGCCCGTATGCCCCTAAAACCGAAGCCGACTGCAGCAACAACTGAAAACGGTACTGAGTGTATCCGTAAAGAAACCAGGGAAACCCCGTAAAAGCGGTAGCCCTGATAAACTCAAGCCCCACCCATATGAAAGGGAGTAAAAAGGGGTATGCTCTTTTGGCCCGTCCTGAAAGCAAACGAGCGACCGCGCCGAAAAGACAAAAGTAACCCGTCAGATAAACCGCAAGCAGCAGCCACCCCCCAACTGTAACGCTCGCAAGCCAGAACAGCGCCGGAACATAAAACAGGAGCCCGGCAACGCCCCCGTAAAAAGCGGCGACAAGCTGAGATCGCGTCATCGGCAAAATAACAAGGAGCGGCACGAGAGCGACAAAGCTCAGCCACCACATATCAACTGGCGGAAACGATAAATACAGCAAAACGCCTGAAAGGGCCGAACATCCGGCGAGAAAAAACGCGCCTTTTTGTTGCACTTTAACCTGCATATTTATAACCCTGAAACAAAATTTAACATAAAGGGATGTTCAATGGCGAAACAGCGCCAGTGTAATAGAAGCTCCTATGAGAAAAGTGATGCCGTTTCCCATCCACATTGCGGGTATAACGTGCATCATGCCGGTCTCGGCCATTATCTGCCCCAGCACCATAAAAGGGTAAAAAACGGCAAGCATGACGAAGAAACCTGCGCCAAAAGCTATCAACGTGCTGCGTCGTTTAGAAAGCAGGCCCAACGGTATGCCCAGCACCGCGAACATAAGCGCGGCAAACGCCAGTGTTAAACGGCGGTGAAACCGCACCCCGACCTCTCTGAGGGTGGCCTGCGTGTCGGCATCGCGTCGGGCCGAAGCCAGTTCGTCCACCTCCTCCGAAAGCCTGCCTGTTTCCTGCACGAGTCGTTCGATTTCGGCCTCCTGCCGCTCGAGTTGCTGCTTGCCGCCCTCCTTATCCACGAACAAGCCTTCCAGTTCCGCCTTCACATCTTTCATCTTTGTTTCGAGCTCTCCCATCTGACTGCGGACATTCTCCAACTGTTTCTGAACTTCCGTCCGGGTTTTAAGCCAATCTTCACCTTTTTCCTCTTTTTCGTCCAGCTTCCACAATTCATGACCGTATTCGAGCCTCTGCTCACGCAAAGCAATCATATCCGTTTCCCAGTTTTCAATCCGGTTTCTTCTGTCCTTGATGCCCTGTTCGGTAAGGCTTATCTCAATATGGATGTTTTTAAGCCGATTTTCAGCCCTTTGCAGTCGTTCCCTGAGTTCATCGCGTTTTTCGCGCAAGGGACGGGCTTTATCATCTATTATGTCAGATTTTCCATCCGGGTTACGATAAAGCCGCTCGTGTCCGGACACATCCCTGAGAAGCTCTCTTCTTTCAGCTCGCATCTCGGGAAACGTCATATGCTTTAAGCCCTTTTCCTTTTTTCCCGGCGACGAACCAACATGCAAATTTATTCTCCCGCTGCCGGCCGAAGGCTGCCTGCTTATTCTCTCCCCCCCGGTCACCATTGTTATATCCAGATCATTCAGAACCAGCTCCAGAACGTGTGGGCGTTCGGGAGCCTGCCTCAGTGTCCCGCTCGCAGCATTAATTATCCTGTATAAGGCGCCTTCACGTCCATATTCGAGTATGCTCATATTTTCCATTCTTTCGTTTTCGTATCTCTCATAGCTTACGATGTAGGGAGAGATATGAAATTGGCGCCCCGCCGAGTACACTATTTGTTCCTTGACAACCTGCATGACGGCTTCGGACTGCATACTCTCTATCCGGTAGCGTGCGGCCGGAGCGGCTTGAAAATGCAGATATGCCCCGGAAAAGCTCAGAAAAACGGCAAGGATATAAATAGGATATATAATATGCCAGAGGTGCACCCCTTCAACCTGCATCGCCAGAATTTCTTTGTCGGCGGAAAGACGCCCGAACGACATAATTACCGCCGCCAGCAAAGCCGACGGCAACACCCACGGCGCGCAGTATATGGCCATCTGAACAAAAAAACCGCTCAGGCGCACAACATCCAGCCCCTCCTGCAGCAATTGCATGCCAAAACCAAGCATCATAACCAGCAGGAGCGCAATAAATCCGGGCACCAGTGCCTTGAGAACCTCCTTCAACACATATATCTGAAGCTTACTCATACCTATATCATAATCGTTACGGAAGGAAAACTACAAATGAACAGTCATAAAAGTTTCCGGTTGAAATGGAGATCGTTTTATGGTTTAATGTAATGATATATTCTATTTTCGGACACAGAAAACAAAAAAAGAGGAGTTGCTGAATGGAATATTTTATCGGTCTTGATGTGGGTTCCGTAAGTGCTGATGTAGCGGTGGTAGATGCGAACGGCAACGAAATAGAGTCGCGCTACGTAAGGACCGGCGGCGAACCGCTTGAAGTTACCCTGAAGCTGCTGGAGGATTTATTTGCCGCCTATAAGGGTGCGGCAGGCCCGGCTATTACCGGAAACGCTGGCAAATCCATAGCCGGGGTGCTGGGTGTGCCTTTTGTCAACGAAATAGTGGCGCAAAGCACAGGCGCAGCACATATATTTCCGCATGCAAGGACGGTGGTGGAGATAGGCGGCGAAGATTCAAAGCTTATCCGGCTCGAACCGGACGAAGAAGGCCTGCCTAAAGTAGTGGATTTCTCGCTCAACAGCATCTGCGCGGCGGGCACCGGTTCTTTCCTCGATCAGCAGGCAAACAGGCTGAAGGTCGGCATTGAGCAGTTCAGCGAGCTGGCGTTGAAGAGCAAAAATCCGCCGCGGGTGGCGGGCCGTTGCTCGGTTTTTGCCAAAAGCGACATGATACACCTTCAACAGCAGGGCACGCCGGATTACGATATTATCTCCGGCCTGTGTTTTGCGATGGCACGCAATTTCAAGGGCACTCTGAGCAAGGGTAAAGAACTATCACCGCCAGTGGTATTCCAGGGGGGAGTGGCGCTTAACGACGGAATGATCAGGGCTTTCCGGGAGATACTCAAACTGCGGGACGGACAGCTTTTAATACCGGAAAACCCGGGATGCACGGGCGCGCTGGGGGCGGCCCTGCACCTGGCGGCAAACGGCCCTTATTCATCTTTGGACAGCCTGAAGCCGCTGAAAAACCACATCAGCAAAAGCTCGGGCAGGAAGGCGGAACGCCTCGAAAAACTCCGCCATGACGGATATGAAGTAGACACCTCCTGTCACAAACCGGCCGCTGCAGACCTGCCGGTGGATGCATATGTCGGGGTTGACATCGGCTCCATAAGCACCAACGCCGTCGTTATAGACCGTGAGCTCAACGTTCTGGCACGCTGCTACCTCATGACGGAAGGCCGTCCGATGGAAGCGGTAAAAAAAGCCCTCTACGAAGTCGGCAGTCAGGTGGAGGAGAAAGTGACGGTAAAAGGCTGCTGCACGACCGGAAGCGGACGCTACCTGATAGGGGAATTTGTCGGCGCGGATATAGTCAAAAATGAGATCACCACGCATGCCACCGGCGCCACGACAATGGATCCGAAAGTTGATACAATTTTCGAGATCGGCGGACAGGATGCAAAATATGTTTCCCTGGAGAACGGGGCTGTAGTGGACTTTGCAATGAACAAGGTTTGTGCCGCGGGCACCGGCAGTTTTCTGGAAGAACAGGCCGAGCGACTGGACCTTAAGATCGAAGAGGAATTCGGCCGGGCCGCACTTTCCACCGATGCACCGGTAAAAATGGGCGAGCGTTGCACGGTTTTTATGGAAAGCGACCTGAACTTCTACCAACACAAGGGCGTTCCGCGCAACGACCTCGTCGGTGGGCTTTGCTATTCCATAGTATACAACTACCTGAACCGGGTGGTCGAGGGCAGGAAAGTCGGCGATCATATATTTTTCCAGGGCGGAGTGGCTTTTAACCATGGCGTTAAAGCCGCTTTTGAGAAAATCACGGGGAAGAAAATCATTGTGCCCCCGCATCAGGATGTCATGGGCGCCTACGGTGCAGCAATTATCGCCGCCGGGGAAGCCGGGGAAAAGACGGATTTCAGGGGTTTCGACCTGAGAGACTCCCGGTACGAACTGAAAACCTTTGAGTGTAAGAGCTGCTCGAATAATTGTGAAATCCACAGGGTCTCTATCGAAGGACGCGAACCGTTGCATTACGGCAGCAGATGCGGCAAATTTGATGACCAGAAAAAATACCGGAAGGGAAAGCACCTTCCCAGGCCGTTTGAAGAACGCAGCCGGTTCCTTATGAACTCTTATCCCGACAAAGCGCCCGGTGACCCTATCGGTGTCACAATCGGCATGCCGCGGGCACTTACATTTTACGATCAGTATCCGCTCTGGAAAGCTTTTTTCACCGAACTAGGCTGCGACATCCAGCTCTCCGACCCCACAAACCGACAAATAATAGCCGACGGGGGAGAACGTGTAACCACTGAGACCTGTTTTCCGATAAAAGTCGCACACGGGCACGTGGCCGACCTGCTGAAGAAAGAGGTTGACTATATATTCCTGCCCAGCGTGATCAATATGGAGGTGGAGGCGGAAAAAATCGTCCATCACTATGTGTGCCCGCTTGTGCAGAGCCTGCCCTATGCCGTGAGGTTCGCTTTCGCGGATGCGGAAAAGCGGGGAGACCTTCCCATTATCGCACCCGTACTTCAATTTGAGAAAGGGCGCGGCCATATCAGCGAAAAACTGCGTGATATCGCCCAGATGTTCGAAGTTCCTTCGCAGAAAACCGAAAAAGCCGTTGAAGAGGGGTGGAAAGCTCTGGACAACTTCAGGGATTCCTGCAGGAAACGCGGCCGGGAGCTTATCGACGGACTGGGAAAAGACGAGATAGCCCTGGCCGTGATAAGCCGTCCTTATAACGGGTGCGATCCGGGAGTAAACCTGGATTTACCGGAGAAATTGCGCAACCTCGGAACGCTTGCTCTACCCATCGACTTTTTGCCGGTTGACCTTAAAGATATCCAGGACGAATTCCCGCACATGTACTGGAAATACGGCCAGAAAATAGTAGCCGCCGGCAAATATATTGCTGAAAAACCTAACCTGCACGCGGTGTACATCACCAATTTCAGGTGCGGCCCCGATTCTTTTATAAGCAAATTCTTTGGCCGCGTGCTCGGGGAGCCATATCTGACGCTCGAGATCGACGAACACAGCGCGGACGTCGGCGCGATAACGCGCTGCGAAGCGTTCCTCGACAGCCTGCAAAACGGTGGAAGTCGCAAATTTCATAAAAAACCCCGAGGCGAAGACATGTTTTTCGACCTCCGCGGGCGCACTGACGATGTAAAGGTATATATTCCGTATATGGACGACCATTGTCTGATGATGCAGGGTGTTTTGCGTGCCAACGGTGTAAAAGCCGAAGCGTTGCCGGTCTCAGACCACCGAAGCGTCGAATTGGGAAGAAAGTTCACGAGCGGGAAAGAATGTTTCCCGTGCATACTTACGACAGGCGATATAGTACGAAAAACTGAAAGCAAAGATTTTGATGCGGGAAAAGCCTCGTTCTTCATGGCACAGGCCAACGGCCCCTGCCGGTTCGGACAATACCATAAATTCCACCGGATGGTGCTGGATGATATAGGGCTTGAACACGTGCCCATGGTGGTAATGGACCAAACCGAAGAGTTCTCCAACCATGTAGAATCATTCGGACCCGACTTCTACCGCAAATGCTGGGATCTTGTCCTGATCGTAGATTTTATGCAGAAAATGCTGCGGGAACGCCGCCCTTATGAAGTGAACAAGGGCGAAACCGACCGCGTTTACCGCCGCTGTCTGAACGAACTGGCAGAGGTGGCGGGGGAGAACGGCGATTATTGCGAAAAGGCTGCGGAAATTCGCAGCCGCATGGAAGCAATCGAGCTGAACAACTCCGATAAACGCCCTATGATCGGCATAGTCGGCGAAATATATGTACGGTCAAACGAATTTGCCAATAATTTTCTTGTGCGCCGCCTTGAAGAATACGGCGCGCAGGTTATTCTGCCACCGTTCCAGGAATGGCTCAACTACATAGCCTGGGACCGGCGCGATACGAGCCGGCAAAACGGCAAGTTTTTTTCGTTTGCTAAAGAATGGGGGACCGAGTTTCTCTCCCGATGGAGGGAAAACCGCATCGCCGGCATATTCAACGGAGCGGTACAGCACATGCCGCGTGAACGCCCCATATCAGAGGTCATAAAACTGGGCGCCTCCTATCTGGACCCGTCCATCAAAGGCGAAGCCATACTGAGCCTCGGGCGCGCGGTCGAATATGCAGAACACGGATTCAACGGGGTCGTTAACGTGGCGCCTTTCGGGTGTATGCCCGGAGCAATGGTGAACAGCCTTATAGAGAAGTTTCGCCACGACTGCGACGTACCGGTGATAAGGCTTGACTTCGACGGCCTGCAGCAGTCCAGCGAAGATACGGCGCTGGAGGCTTTCGTGCACCAGGCTCGCGAACATATGCACAAAGATATCAAGAATTTTTCAGGAGTGGTAAAAAATGCATAAAAAATGCTGGAAGTTTGGCGATGACGTCAACACCGATGAAATCATACCCGCCAGGTATCTGAACACAGCGGACCCAAAAGAGCTGGCGCTGCACTGCATGGAAGACGCCGACGCCGGGTTTACCGAAAAAGCAAAGAGCGGGGATGTCATAGTAGCCGGGAAAAATTTCGGTTGCGGTTCAAGCAGAGAACACGCTCCTCTGGCGCTGAAAGGATTCGGCATTTCATGCGTCATAGCGGAATCTTTTGCAAGGATATTCTTCCGCAACTGCATTAATACGGGTCTGCCGATAGCCGAGTGCCCGGAAGCCGCACGAGATGCAAGGGAAGGCGATGAGATAGAAGTGGATTTCAAAAGTGGCACCATAAAAAACAAAAACCTGAAACGCACCTATCAATTCCCCCCCTTCCCCGATGAGATAGCACGTATCATTGAGTCGGGCGGACTGATGAAATATGCACGCTATGAACTATGCGGGTAATCCTGATAGATCCCGCGAAGGGCTATGCCGTAGCGTATGCCGCTATAGATGAAATGCACAAAATCTTTGAGCGGGACTTTTACGCTGTTATGACGCCATGGATTCTCCCGGGCTCCGGCAAGGTAAAGTTGAGCAAAACGGGCGTAGAATTTTTTCAGCGGCAGCGTTGTGGGCAGGATCGTATGAAAACAATCGTAGAAACTGTAGGGGTCAGGACAAATGAAGTCGTTTTCATATTTTTCCCAGAGAGGAGTGCCGGGTGATGGCGAAAACACGGTAAAGGTTACCTCGGCGGGGGTTACATAATCCACCGCCTCGCGAAGTCTTGCAAAGTCTTCCTCGCCGAATTCCGGGCGAACCATTAACGCGGCATGCAGTCCGATGCCAAGCTCCCGCAATATCTTAACAGCCCGCCGGTTAACGTCCGGCTCTATACCCTTGTTAAACCCCTCGAGCGTCTCGGCATCCAGAGATTCCAAACCGACATAGAGAAGCGAAAGCCCGGCCTTTTCCCAGAGCCTGAACAATTCGGGATATTTGCATATAGTATCGGCACGCGCCCAGCTTACATATTTTTTTTCAATCCCGCGCTCAAGCAGCAGTTGTGCAATACGCTCACAACGCCGTGGATTAATAAACATCTCATCGTCAACGAAATAGATATGTTCTTCCGCAACAGAATCGATCTCGTCAACAGTTTCTTCAGGCGTGCGCTGAAGATATTTGCCGTCGGCCAGATAATGAACGACACAAAAATTGCACCGGTTCGGGCATCCTACGCTTGTTCGCATTGCGGCAGTGCGCGGATAGAGGGTCGGCAGTTTCTCCCCGGGCCCGCCGTGCCAGATGCAGAAATAGTCTGAGCGATCAACCAGCTCGCGGCGCGGCTGCGGGACCGCTTGCCAGTCCGGCAGCGGTGGCGGCCTGCGGCCTGCCATGCTTTGCGAGGAGGGTGAACGAGCGTGCAAAAAAACCTCGTCTTCCGGTATCGGGGCCCCTCTTTCAATCTCTGCAAACAACCGTTTCATTGCCGAACCGCCCTCGCCGCGTATAACCAGATCAAGTCCGGTGCAACTCAGGTAATCCTTTGGCGCAACCGTGGCATGGATGCCGCCGGCCATAATCAGTGCGTCGGGAAGCCATTCTCTGGCCCGCAATGCTAACTCTTTTACCGCCTTTGCCTGATTGGAGTAGCCGGTAAATCCGATAACGTCAGGTGTATAGACGGAAAGAGCATGCATAAAAATTTTTTCAGGCTTTTTCACTGAAGCCAGATCCAGTATGCTGACCTCATGTTTCAGGTCGATCCCGCCTGCCACGATTTCCAGCGCAAGCGGTTCCAGATGCAAAAAATCCCGGAGCCGTTTTGCGACCTTGAGTATGACGTGAGGTCTTACCAGCAGAACTTTCAATGTCACACCCCCCTCTTTGTTCGCCGTTCAAGTATGAAATCCCTTTTCTTTTTAGCCGCATGCAGCCAGGCTGCCAGGGCTTTGAAGTCCTTCCGGGCTATCAACTCCCTTGCCTCCGCTATGGTATCGGAGAAATCATCAAGCGCCGAGAGAATTTTTTCCGGATTATTCTCACATATGGCCGTCCATAACTCCGGGTTTCCGCTCGCTATGCGTGTGGTGTCAAGCAGCCCTTTGCCTCCGGCTTGCCCGTCGCTTTCCCCGACGGTATTTATCAGAGCCGAGGCGACGATATGGGGAACGTGGCTTACGCGCGCGACAAGAGTATCGTGCTCCTGGGGAGTTATAACTAATATGTGTGCGCCGAGCTCTTCCCACATACGTTTCAATAGCTCCAAAGCGGCTGTCGGGGTGTTTTGAAGCGGCGTGAATATACATTTTGAACCTGCAAAAAGGTCGTGGGAAGCGTTTTCGACGCCTCCTTTTTCACTTCCGGCCATCGGGTGTGTCGGGATAAAAATGATGTCTTCACGTCCCGACATAGAGCCAAGCACTGATTTAACCACTTTTTCTTTCGTGCTCGCCACATCGGTGAGGATAGCATTTTTTTTCATACAACCGGCAAGCACGGCGGCAATTTTCCCAAAGGTGTCGGGCGGAGTGGCCAGAACCACAAGATCTGCGTCAGTCACGCCGGCCCGCAGGTCGGTGGTGGTAGTGTCTGCGGCGCCCGCCAGAGCCGCCTTCCTGAGCGAAACCTCTCTTCGTCCGACTCCCACGACCCGGGAGGCAAGTTTTTTGCGACGAATGGCCATACCCATGGAACCGCCTATTAGCCCGGGGCCTACAATGGCTATTTTGTTAAAAAACGTTTTCATGACAAGATGATAATTCATGAAAGGTTTTTTGTCAATTGATTTTTTTCCGGTTTTTCGTTAAGCTTTAAGATAGTATCTGGAAAAATTCTCACATGGCAACTTTTTTCGAGGGAGCACGTGTTATGAAACAGACCGGCATATTGGCCTGCTTTTTGTTTGCAGCGACTTTTTTTGTCTCAAGCGACGTTGTGGCCGCAGAAACTGAAATCGAACTGGAAGGACGGGTTCAAAAGCTCAGCTATGCAATCGGCATGCAGATTGCCGAATCACTTCGGATGAACGATATGGAACTGGACATTGACATTGTGTTGCGCGGCATCAAGGACGCCTATACGGACGCTGAGCCGCTGATGAGCCAACCCGAGGTCGAGGATACATTTGCGAGGGAGATGGAGGAACAGGCAAGACTGCGCGAAGCCGAGGCGGACGCCAATCTGGAGAAAAGCAGGCGTTTTCT
>PWZK01000262.1 GCA_003567495.1 Candidatus Brocadiaceae bacterium | reverse complement strand
CTGGCAACGATACCCTTCAGGTCGATCTCACACCGCCCGCAGGTGGGACAGGAGATTATTTCCGGCCCGGCCCTCGCCCTTAAATCCAGTGCGTTAAGTATCCTGAATGCAGCCCGCACCTCATCGTGCGGCGGACCGGTCATAGATACCCTGACGGTATCTCCTATCCCTTCAAGCAGCAAACTGCCGATACCTATGGCACTTTTTACTATACTCTCCTCCGGCGGACCTGCGGCTGTAAGACCCAGGTGAAAGGGGTAATCGCACCTGGCGGCCGCGCTCCTGTACGCACTCACGGTCTCTTCCACGCTGCTGGCTTTCAGGCTAAGGACTATGGAGCTGCAGCCGTTTTCTTCGGCAACCTCGCACTGATGCAACGCCTCCGAGACCATGGTCTCGGCCATTCCGCGAGCATCCGCGCACTCTAGAACCTCCAGCCCCTTTCGTTCCCTGACGGATCCGGAATTTATGCCTATACGCACCTTGACCCCCAGCTCGCCCGCAATGCGATAAACCTCGCGCAGTTTTCGCATATCAGACATCGTGCACGGGTTAACGCGTATGCCGTCCGCCCCCGCTTTCAAAGCGGCAATCGCAAGAGATGGGTCGAAGTGAATGTCGGCTATCACCGGCAGGGGCGAGTTGGCAGCCACCTCCTCGAAAGCCGCCATGGTGGCCCTGTCGGGCACGGCACACCTTATTATCTCGCACCCGAGCCCGGAAAGTTCTTCTATCTGCCTCAGCGTGGCCGCAACGTCGGTGGTATGGGTCTTGGTCATCGACTGAACGCTTACCGGCGCACCCCCGCCGATGATCACATCCCGCACCCGAATGGCCCTGGACCGCCTTCGCTGCATAATAAAAAATTCTCCGTCTTTGATTATTGCTGTATAGTTCCAAATCCGAACGCCTGCCTGGCTACCTGCCGCCAGACAGGCTGCAGGCAGGTAGCTTGCCAAGGACTTACTATACGACTTATAGGACTTATATGTCCTATACGACTTATAAATCTCAGCATATTATGCGTGCTGAAAAAACGAAGTCTTACAGCCTGCTGTATTATATACCCGCAGCCTTCATATTACAAACTATCCCTGTTTCACGTAAATCAGGAGGTTTTCATTTGCAATATCGCCGGAAATGGGGTAGATTTTTATCCTGATTGGTAATTGTTTCGGGTTTATGAATATCCGGGGTAACATATTACAAAAGGAGGCGGACCGAGATGTCAATCACACCATGCAGGCCCAAATGGAAAGGCACCATGACCGATCGCGAACGGTTCAACAACCAGATGCACTACAGGCCCGTTGACAGGTGCTTTAATATGGAGTTCGGGTACTGGAAAGAGAATTTCCAGGCCTGGTCCATATTTACCGAAAACGGCATAACAAACAACGGCGAAGCGGACAGGTTTTTCAACTTCGATCGCATAGCGGGCGTAGGCGGAAAAACGTGGATAAATCCGCCATTCCCGGCAAAAGTGGTGGAGGAAACAGAAACCACCCGTATCGTAATGAACGCGGATGGATTGCTCGGCGAGGAGCCGAAAGACGGACACGACACTATACCGCATTTTACCAACCCAACCGTTAAGACGCCCGAAGACTGGAAAAAGGTCAAAGCCGAGCGGTTTCGGCGCGACGACCCCGAACGGGTGGTTGACGTCGAAACGCTTAAGAAAAAACACCCGCCGACGCGCGATTATCCGCTCGGGGTGGGTGCGGGCTCCATGATCGGTAAAATACGGAATATGCTCACATTCGAGGGGCTGGCCTTCGCCTGTTATGATTATCCCGATATGGTCGAGGATATGGTCGAGACCTGCTGCCTGCTCGTCGAAGACTTCCTGGACCAGGTGCTCGGACATATAGACTTTGATTACGCCTCGGGCTGGGAGGATATCTGTTTTAAAAGCGGCCCCATTGTTTCCGTCGATTTTTTCAAAAACGTCGTGACTCCGCGCTACAGGCGTATAGGGGAAAAACTGCACGGCGCCGGAATCGACCTGTGGTATACGGACTGCGACGGCGATGTGCGCCCAATCCTGCCGTTTTTTCTGGAAAGCGGTATAAATTGTCTGTTTCCATACGAAGTCAATTCCTGCACGCACCCGGCGGAGCTGCTCGATGAATACGGAAAAGATCTGCGCATAATGGGCGGGGTCGATAAGATGGAACTGGCAAAAGGACGAAAAGCCATAAAAAAATACCTCGAATCGCTGATGCCGCTTGTGGAACGCGGCGGATATATCCCGTTCTGCGACCACCGCTGCCCGCCGAATGTGAAGGAAGAAGACTACATGTATTACCTCGACCTGAAAGAAGAACTTTTCGGTATGCAATAAAAATTCAGGAGGACAAAGAACCATGCAGGAAGCTAGAGCAGCCGTACTTGAAAAATTCAACGAGCCACTTAAGCTGCGCTCATTCCCGCTCGTGCCGCTCGAGGACGGGGAAGTGCGCGTTCGTATAACGTGCGCCGGAGTATGCGGAAGCGACGTGCATATGTGGCGGGGCAACGACCCGCGCACACCCACTCCGATGATACTCGGCCATGAAGGTGTGGGCGAAATAGCCGAGCTTTCGGGTGAGAAAACAGACCTTTTCGGCCGGACACTTAAAGAAGGCGATGAGGTGTTGTGGGAACGCGGTGTCATGTGCGGGGACTGCTATTTTTGCACGATAAAAAAACAGCCTGCGCTCTGCCCCACGAGAAAGACTTACGGTATATCATATTCCTGCTCCCAGCCGCCCCATTTTCTGGGCTGCTACGGCGAGTATCTGCACCTGCGCAGCGGGCACGCCATGATCAAGCTGGATATGGACGTTGAGCCCGAAGTCCTGGTCCCCGCTACCTGCAGCGGGGCAACGGCGGCTCATGCGGTCGAGCTGTCGGGCCTGGCGCCAGGCGATTTTGCCGTGGTAATCGGGCCAGGCCCGGTAGGCCTTTTTGTCCTGGCACAGCTCCTTGAAGCCGGGGCGAGCGAGGTATGGGTGGCCGGCACCGATGCTGACGGTGCAAGACTCAAAACGGCGCTGGAATTCGGCGCGGCAAACACGCTGAATGTCTCCGCAATGGAAGATGAGGAAATTCGCGAATGTTTAATGGATAAAACGCGCGGCATCGGGCCGAACGTTATCATGGACTGCACCGGCTATGCCGGCGTGCTCCCGCATTGGATAGACCTTACCGCACCGGGCGGCACGTATTCCATACCCGGCATAGCGACACCGCAGGAAGAAATCCCGGTGGAAATCTTCAGGTCGATCGCACGTAAAAATGTGCGCCTGCAGGGCGTTTGGGTGAGCGATACATCGCATCTCTGGAGCGCGGTCAACCTGGTGGCCAGGGGTAATTATCCCTTCGACAAACTAATAACACACACCTTTCCGCTTGAAAATGCAACTGAAGCGCTAAAGGTGACCGAATCGAAAGAATCGGTCAAGGCTATCCTCAAACCATGACACTAATTCTTTTTCAAGACGGAACTTGAAAAAGAATTAGTAAAGCGGCAAAGACAAAAAAACGACGAGGGCACGAGATTATGATACAGGCCGGTGAGGTGAGAAAAGGAAATATTATTGAATACAAAGACTCACTCTGGAGAGTGGTGGACGTTCAGGAAGCATTCGTGGGAAAACGCGGGAAATACGCCCAGATCAAAATGAAGAATCTGGACGACGGACACATCGAAACGCAGCGTTTTGCAACCTCCGATAAGCTTGAAAAAGCATATGTTGAGACTAAAAAACTCACCTTTCTCTACGAGGATACCGGCGGGTATGTTTTTATGAACCCCGAAACCGGAGAACAGTTCCATGTTGATCAGGAACTGTTCGGCGATATGAAAAATTATCTGGCCTATAACATGGAACTTGCCGTCGATTTCCACCGGGGCCGTGCGGTGGGCGTCCAAATGCCGACCAGCGTGGTGCTTGAGGTTACAAAAGCCGACCCGGCAATCAAAGGTGACACAGCAACTTCCGTTACCAGGCCCGTCGAACTCGAAACCGGAGTGATGGTCAAAGTGCCCGGCCATATTTCAGCGGGCGAGAGAGTAAAAGTAGATACGCGCACCGGAGAATTTCTCGGGCGGGAATGAATGACGAAGGAACGACCGAAGGCAAGCGCTGAAAGCGCGATATGTTATAGCCTGTGGCGGAGCGCAGGCCCCGAATGGGACCGAAGCAAAACCATAGGGTGGATGAAGCGCGCAAAAAAAAGTCCTGAAGGTCAATATTATGAATGAGAACTATAAAAAACTGCTTCAAGCCATGCGGGTTTACGGGATAATAACCGAAGACCTGTGTCGCGCCCCATGGCTGGAAACTGCCCGCTCGCTGGCGGGCGAAGTGGACATACTGCAGCTCAGAGAAAAAAACATAACAGACTGCGAAATGCTGGCCAGAGCCGTGGCCCTGAAAGATATCCTCAGCAAAACCAGGACACTGCTCGTGATCAATGACCGCCCCGATATAGCGCTTCTTTCCGGCGCTGACGGCGTTCATCTGGGTCAGGACGACATCCCGCCCGCCGAAGCAAGACGTCTTTTGGGCGGAGATTTTATTATAGGCGTCTCAACCCACTCCGTTGAGCAGGCAATTGAAGCGGAAAGGAACGGGGCGGATTATATAGGTGTGGGGCCGGTGTTTGCGACCGACACTAAAAAAGTAAAAACCGGAATCGGCACTGAAATGGCAGCAAAAATGTGCAGCGCTGTCGGCCTGCCGACCGTGGCGATAGGCGGGATAAAGGCACATAACGCAGCGGAAGTGGTAAAAACGGCAGCGCAGTCCGTGGCGGCGGTTTCGGCGCTCTGCAGCGACGAAAGCCCGGCCAGTGCGGCATCCGAGCTGCGAGCGGCCTTCGAGCGGGGACGAGAGGGCCTGTGATATGCCGACAGTGAAAAATTAACAGAAAAAAAGAGCGGAGAAAAGATCATGAAGGTTCTTATAGTCGGAAGCGGCGGGCGCGAGCATGCGCTGGCATGGAAAATAGCACAATCGCCGCTTGCAGATAAAATTTTCTGTGCACCGGGCAACGCCGGAATCCGCAGGCATGCCGAATGCGCTGATATCGAAGACAGCGATCTGCGCGGGCTGAGAAAGTTTGCGCTGGATAATAAAATCGACCTGACCGTGGTCGGCCCCGAAGCCCCCCTGTGCGCCGGCATAGTCGATTTTTTCAAAGCGCGCGGGCTGAAAATTTTCGGCCCCTCACAGGCAGCCGCCCGGCTTGAAGGGAGCAAAATCTTTGCCAAAAATCTCATGAGGCAACACAATATCCCTACGGCCGATTTTCGCACCTTCGATTCCGCCGACAGGGCGAAAGCCTACATCGATATGGTCGGAGCGCCCCTGGTAGTTAAGGCCGACGGACTGGCCGCAGGGAAAGCCGCTTTAGTTTGCCACGACACGCAGCAGGCGCATGAGGCCGTAAATCGCATATTGATCGAAGGCGAGTTCGGCGAGGCAGGAAACCGCCTTCTCATAGAACAATGCCTCAGCGGCGAGGAGGTGAGCATGCTTGCGCTTACCGACGGACGCTGCATCGCCATGATGCCCCCCTGCCAGGATCATAAACCGGTGTTCGACGGTGATCGGGGACCGAACACCGGGGGTATGGGAGCCTACTGCCCCGCACCGGTGCTGACATCCGAATGGGAAAAAATGGTTGAGCGGGAGATTATCATACAGACCATTCATGCCATGAACAGAGAAGAAAGGCCCTACCGTGGGGTACTGTACGCCGGGCTCATGGTCGGCGAGGATGAGGCCGACGTTCTGGAATACAACTGCCGGTTCGGCGACCCCGAAATGCAGCCGCTGGCAATGCAGCTAAAAAGTGATATAGTGCCCCTGCTTAGTGCCGCCGTCGAGGGAAACCTGGCCGATGTTGAAATAGAATGGCACGACGGCGCGTCGCTTTGCGTCATAATGGCTTCCGGCGGTTATCCGGGTAAGTACGAAAAAGAAATGCCGATAAGCGGGCTGGAAGAAGTCGAAAAAATGGAAGATGTTTTGGTGTTTCACAGCGGAACGCGCATGGAAGGCGACTCATATATTACCGACGGCGGGCGAGTGCTTGGAGTGACTGCCAGAGCCGGCTCCATGGAAGAAGCTAAAAAACTGGCCTACCGGGCCGTGGAAAAAATTCATTTCCCCGGCGCACATTACAGGACCGATATCGGCTCCAAAGCTACTTTCAGGCAGCGATAGAAAAAGATAAGCGAGGGATTACAATTGGATTTCCAACAACTTATACTCGGCCTTCAGCAGTACTGGTCGGAGCGAGGATGTATCCTCACTCAGCCATGCGATCTGGAAGTAGGAGCCGGCACGTTCAACCCCGCCACTTTCCTGCGTTGCCTCGGCCCCGAGCCCTGGAACGCAGCCTATGTAGAACCTTCCCGCCGCCCGGCCGACGGACGCTATGGTGAAAACCCCAACAGACTGGGCGCGTACTACCAATTTCAGGTTATACTGAAACCCGCCCCGCCGGATTCGC
The DNA here is from genome assembly GCA_003567495.1 of Candidatus Brocadiaceae bacterium. Lineage (GTDB taxonomy): Bacteria > Planctomycetota > Brocadiia > SM23-32 > SM23-32 > PUMZ01. Next base: position 3,902 of record PWZK01000262.1, on the reverse strand, counting down.
AGGATATCTACCTGCGGAGCCTCAAAGAACTGGGAATAGACCTTAAAGAGCATGACGTGCGTTTTGTCGAAGACGACTGGGAATCCCCCACGCTCGGGGCCACCGGGCTGGGCTGGGAGGTGTGGCTCGACGGCATGGAAGTAACTCAGTTTACCTACTTCCAGCGCGTCGGCGGTATGGAGCTGGACCCGGTATGCGTCGAACTCACCTACGGTTTGGAAAGGATCGCCATGTTTACTCAGAAAACCGACAGCGTTTTTGACCTCCGGTGGGCGCCGGGCATCACGTACGGCGAAATCAGGCGCGGCGAAGAGGCGGAATACTCTCATTACTGTTTTGAAATCGCCGACGCAGAAAAACACCTTCAGTGGTTCAATGACTTCGAAAAAGAATGCGGGCGGTGCCTTAAATCCGGTGCAGTTATGCCGGCCTGTGATTACGTGCTGAAATGCTCGCACGTTTTTAACATGCTCGAAGCACGTGGCGCCATCGGCGTCAGCCAGAGAACCAGCTATGTTGCCAGAGTACGAAAACTTGCCAGAAAAGTCGCCTGCGCGTACGCGACGCAGAGAGAAGAACTCGGCCACCCTCTTTTGACTGATTAGAGGTGTCCAGGCCGGCTCCTGCACCAGGATAATGCGTGACACATATGTCGCATAGCTCCTACATGACGTAAATAGTACCTATAAGACCTATTGGACCCATATACACCAAAATACAAAAATGTTCACAATAGACACCGGCAGCCCCGAGACACAGATATCCATTTTCGTCCTGCTTGCGCTGGGCGCCATGGTAGGGGTTCTGGGCGGGTTTTTCGGCGTCGGCGGCGGCTGGATCGTCACGCCCACGCTCAACATCCTCGGCATGCCAATGCCGTTTGCAGTGGGCACCGGCCTGGCCTACATCATGGGCATGAGTTTTCTTTCGGTTCTTAAGCATAAAGCCTCAAACGCCGTCGAGCCCGCGCTCGGCATCTCACTGGGCGTAACTATGATGCTCGGCATACAGGCCGGCAAAAGCACCGTGATGGCGCTGGAGACGGCTGGGAATGCAGATGTTGCCATACGGACGCTATACATGCTGCTGCTTTTTTCCCTTGGCATTTTTATGTTCAGAGACTGCGTGGCCGGCCGGAAAAAACGGGACAACGGGCAAGTGGCGCCGGGCGAGGCCCGACCGGCTTTGGCACAACGCTTCAGACTGCGGCCGATGCTCTATTTCAAAAGGAGCGACATCAGCGTCTCCTTCTGGCCGGTCGCCGCCATCGGCGTTTCTATAGGTTTTTTTTCCGGCCTCCTGGGTGCCGGTGGTGGCTTCCTGCTGGTCCCCGCAATGTTTTATCTGATCGGGACCCCTACCATAGTAGCCGTGGGCACCAGCTTGCTGTGCCTCGTGATAGGCAGCCCGTTCGGTGTGGCGGTTTACGCTTTGGAAGGACGCGTCAACCTTCCGGCGGCGCTTATAATGCTCTCAGGGGTGGTTCTGGCCGCCCCGCTGGGAGTGCGCGCCGCTCACGCTGTAAAGGGCGCTCACCTTCGCTTCCTGTACGCGGCGATGATACTCTGCGGAGGATTGTCGGTGCTTCTGAAAGAACTGGACTACAGATTTGACTCGGTGCTGCTTAGCTATTCTTCCAAAACACTGATCTTCGCCGCCGGCGGCGGGATAGTGCTTGCAATAATGCTTATATGGCTTAAAAGCTCGAAAAGACCCCCCATTCGGTAAAAGACCATCAATCAGCGACAACTTTCAATATCTCTCTTATCGCTTCCCCTGCTGCTTTTTTGCACCGCTTTTTTGGTGGGAACTCCATCACAGATTTGGCATGGTATGGGACTTATAATCCTGTCACCAAGCGGGCTCCTGCACGATTATTTTGCCGTCGGCGGTGCGGGCGCAACACTTGTGAATGCCGGGCTGTGCGGGATGATATGCTGCTTTTTACTGAAGATTTTCAAGATTAACATAACGGGTCCTTTTATCGCCGCTGTTTATACGGTGATTGGATTCGCCTTCTTTGGCAAGAACATTATTAACATCTGGCCGATACTGTTTGGTGTCGGGATTTATACGAAAGTACAAGGAGTCCCCTATAAAAACTTCGCTCTGGTCGCTTTATTTGGGACAACCCTTGCGCCTTTATTCAGTACGATTGCGTTCGCATCATTTCTCAATGGCTGGTGGGCGATAGCTTTTGGCTGCATAGTCGGACTGGGCGCCGGGATCGTGCTCCCCCCTTTGGCTTCTCACATGCTGCGATTCCATGATGGGTACAACATATATAACATCGGTTTCACAGGCGGAATGATAGGCTCTTTTTCCACTGCGCTGTTAAGAAGTTTCGGATTTACTATCGAGCCGACATCGTTACTTACGGATGAATATGATTTCTTAATGAAATTCTTCTTCATCACATTCTTCTCTATGATGATTGCAGGCGGGCTTGTCCTGGCACATCGCAGCGATGCCAATTTGGGCGATAGCATTCGCAAAATATTTGCTTCTTCAGGGAGGCTGGTGAGCGACTTCACGCGTATCGGAGATTACCCATCCACAATAATTAACATGGGCGTTATGGGACTCGTGTCCACTCTGTTCGTTTTCCTGTTAGGAGGCGCTTTTAATGGTCCTGTTATAGGTGGGATATTGACAGTTGTAGGGTTCGCAGCTTTCGGCAAGCATCCGAAAAATTGCATTCCGATTCTTCTGGGTGTATATATTGCCTCGCTGCTGAAAGTATGGGAAACCGGCAGTACAGGGGTCATAATTGCGGGCCTTTTTGGTACCACTCTCGCGCCTATAGCCGGGCAATATGGTTTGTTTTCGGGTGTTCTTGCGGGCGCTTTGCACTTATCCATAGTTATGAATGTCGGGGTGCTGCATGGTGGGATTAACTTATACAACAATGGGTTTGCCGGGGGATTTGTAGCGGCAACTCTCGTGCCTGTAATCGATGCATTTGTTGGTGAGAAAAAAAATGAGACATGAAATAAAAAAAATAACCAAAATAGTGGACGAAGTTATTACTTTCTGCATGTGCGCCTTCGGTGCGACTAATACCGAAGTTTCTATAGAGCGCGCTCCGGGGGAATATCGGGTAAGGTTCCTCTTTCAGGGCGTATCAATCAACACCGCGGAGCTTTCAGACCTGGAAAAAACCATGGCGGTAGGAAGAAACCCCGAGCTGGAGGATTACTACTGGCAACTTGCCGGAGAAACCGAAAGCAGCAACGAGCTCGAACTGATTGCGATGATGAGCGATAGTGCAACGGTAGAATATCATGACGGCATACTTAATATAGCACTGACCAGGAAGTTATAAGGCATATCAGAGTCTGTTGCACAATTGCCGGCGGTCTCAGTATGTTGCAGCATATAGGCGCTTAGGTGCTGTACATCGACAACAAATTGGTATTATAGAAAGTCGGGCTCTTTGGCATTTGATGTGCTCTGTCGTTTTGAAGTTTAGCGCGGTTATTCAGGCGCGCTTTTGAATATCCGGATTGGTGTGTGCATCCGTTTAAAAAAGAGACACCCCCCCTGTTATAATGTTTGTTGGCAACAGCAACACTTTTAACACGGAGGTGTCCAATGAGGTTATTGTACGGCGGACTGGACGTGGGGTCAAGCAACTGTCATTTTACTGCCCTCAACGATAGGGGCCAGGTCGAGGCCAGTGTTGAAATCCCGACCAGTGAATTGCATATTACCGCACTGTTGAGTTCTTTTAAATCTGATGAAAAGCTCAAGTTGCACCTTGAGGCATCTGAGCTCTCCAGGTGGATCAGGAGTGTGGTGACGTATCGTAAGGCTGTCCGAAGCCCTTCCAACGACAAAGGCAGGAAGGCATGTATCACATCAAATATTACGAAGTGGCACATCGCCTGCCTCGAATTATG
>PWZK01000143.1 GCA_003567495.1 Candidatus Brocadiaceae bacterium | reverse complement strand
CGAACTTCGAAACGCCGGCGGGCAACAGTGACTTGGTCGGTATCGCTGCACCGCCCGCTGGAATGCAGTTTCGCGGTGAGCTCAAAACAGACCGGATTTTCAGGAGACCACTCCTGCAATCCTTTACTCCCCGGCAATTCGATCTCGGCCTGTTCGCCGATGTTGCAGGGAACTTCGTGCCGCAGGACTTCGGAGCCTTGGGAATCATGCAGGATAAAATGTAGGGCGGCCCCGGAACCGCTCCCGCCTGTAGCTATCCGAGCCAGTATGGCACCGTCTGTGGCAGTATAGGTATACAGCCGCTCAATACGGCACGGACCGTGGAAGAATATTTCAACATCATCCCAGCAGCATGAAGAAAGATTTGAACGCCATGAATCGGCGTCAGGGATCCGGGAAGCATCGGTTTGGTTCATAGCTTCCAGTGATTGCAGAGCGATTTCAATGATGAACTCTTTACCTGTTCCTTTAAGATCAAGATGGTGGCGTGTGGGGGCCATGCCGCCGCCCTTTACCGATTGCCGCCTGCCGTCAATGTAAATCGCCGGTGCGAATCGGGCCCCTTTTAAAACCAGGGTGGCTTCCTGCATTTCGGCGGGCCGCTGAACCTTGCGCTTAAGCCAGACTGTGCCCGGGCTGCTGTTTTTGGGATCGTCCACCAGCCCCGGCACTTCCACCATGCGATCGTAATTCCGCTCATGTCCACACTGCCATTGTCCGTTCAATTTCATAACTGTCGCCTCACCGTAATACTCGTATATTTATATATCCTTCACTTCCTGACGCTTTTTGCCTGGCGCCATACCGCCAGTGACAGGACGGCCACGGCCGCGAGCAATGCTATCCACAGCACCCTGTTGTAAACCTCGGCAAAGATAGTCTCTTCAGGTCTTTCTGCGCGCAACGCTACCGGTTCCCTGACATTCGCCACGGTTACACCCTCGGTGCGGAGCCGCCTTTCATAATGAACTAAATCGTAATCCGGCATGCGCGCGTCCGGGTTTGCAAAATACAGGTGGTATGGACCGGGCCGGATGGGCTTAAACGCTACATAATCAACGTAACGGTCCGCCTCAGCACTCAAAAAACTCAGCGGGCTGTTGTCCCCGTCATCAATGCGCACCTGTACGTAGCGAAAGCGCCCGCCGGTCAGCGGGAGAGAAAGCGATGCGGCAACGGAATCGCCCGCCGTGTATCTATGGATGCGACCGGGTCCTATCCGGTGCCAGGGCGCCTCCGTGGTCACCCGTCTTTCGGCGCCGCTTTCCAGTCGCCTGGTCACAACGCGCGTTTTTTTGTTCCTGCCCCAAAGCGTCACTTGCCGGTGAAAATTCCCCTCCTCAAAATCCAGATGAAGGCGACGCAGCGGCAGGTTGCGATAGGCCAGGTCAATTGTGATAAGTGTTGTGTTGCGATCACGATCCAGTTCTACCGAACTGTCCACTACCGGCACAGTCTCAAGCGGAGCCGGCTCCCCCTCTCTGCGCCATGCGCGCACCCGCCGGATCGGCACGTCTTCCGGATCGTCCGAATCGTGATAAACGCTGATGCGCAGAAAGCGAAAGTCATTTCTCGGCAGAGATATCCGATCCTTGCTATATCTGCCCGACACGTCGAAAAGAAACGCCTCTTCCCGGAGAATCTCCCATTGATGCGCATCCTGACTCGCCTCTACCGCCACACTTCGCTTGAAATCAATTCCCGGAGTCACTATCTGAATGTGGTCTTTCATCGTCGGTTCGTCGAAATCCACCATGACCCGATTGACCTGCCCGGGGATGCGCGTCGGATTGAACAGCGATGCGTCTATGAGCACGTTCCGCTGCGTTCCGCGGGGCCGGCGAAGAACCCATGCCAGGGGCTGGTTTCCCGCCAGCACGCGCAGATCGCCCAGGTCGGGCCTGGCCCCGTCGTAGACCGCCGGCGGCACCTGAAACTCCACAAGGCCGCGCTTAGGTTCCGTTTCAGGCATCAACGATGCACGGCGAGTCCAGTCCGCAAGGTCTTTACCATATGATCCGGATGATTCTCCAGCCGCTTCCGCATCTGCCAGACCGGCCTCGATAAAAAAGACGACACAAAGAAAAAAAATCATAAATGCGCCGGGTAAAACTTTCATCTTATACCTCCTCCGCCCGGTTAATTTTTTGCTCGACCTTGTGATAAATATACGAAGCTCCGATCATCAATATCCCTATGGCAAGAAATGAAACTATCCGGTATATCTCTTCCACGCCGGCCATATCCACCAATACAAGCTTCAGCCCCGTAATGCCGAACAACGCGAGGGCCACGAGGCGAAGCGAGCGAAGCCTGCGCCAAAACCCGGTCGCAAGAAGCGCTATTGCATATACGCCCCACGTTATAGACAGGGACATGAGGCCCGCCCACCGTGCCTGAGCCCTGGTTTGAGCCAGAGAGCCGGAAAAAGTCCAGGCTTCCATGCTCAGAAACGTCAGCAGAAAAAATATCCCGAGCCAATAAAACACATATCCCTGTTTCCTCTCCCACTTCCGGCCCTTGCGGCAAAGAGCGTGTCCCCGGAAAAACACGGCCAGTGCGCCGGCCAGCGCCGCGACAAAACGCAAATTAATGAACAACACCTGGTCCGGCAAGTTTTTTGTGTAAAAAAGATAAGCGAACAGCAGCCCGGCGGCAAGCGGAAAGATCGCAACGAGGCGCACCGTAAAAGAACGCCACCTGACTCCGGCAAACAGTATCATCGCGCTACCCAGCGTCCAGATCAGCGAACGGGCGAACTGTGCAAAGTAGTTTCCGTCGAATCCGTTCGGCGCTCCTCCGCGCAGAATCAGCCACGGCCCGATTTCGGAGTGAAGGATCAGCAGCATCAGCAAGCAACTCCCTGCGCACACCGCCCGCTCCGTGACGCGATCCGGGATGCCGGAGCGTTCTTTAAAGCGACGGTGAATCAGGAAAAACAACGCGCCGCCAAGCGGCAGACAAAGCGCCGTAGCAAATGAAATGTTCCAGAACAGCGTGAAATCCATCACGTGCAGGGGCCGGTGCACTGCGAAAAAACGCGCCGTAGCGACACAGAACACTACAAATGCTCCGAGCCTGACCGGCAGGTAATCAAACTGGTAACCCAGATACAGCAACGCCACGGACAGGGCGACCCACACTATAAGTGTCCCGTGAAGACCCACGTGAAGCGGGACGGCCATGACTAAAAATATCATCCCCAGTGTAATAAAGCCCAGCAGGGTGCGGGCGCCGCCGCCGCGAGAAAACATTGCTTTTCCCAGAGCGGAGTAACTTGCTGCCATACCTATCGCTACAAAACCAAGCCAGTGCTGCTTGTCCGGATACAAAATGGCAAAAGAAAAACCGAATGCCACCACCGCGTGCAGCATGCTCATAATAAATCTTTCCAGCGGCACGGCACGCCCGGTCCTTAAGTGATATGCAAAGGGCAACAGCAGAAAGATCATAAAAAACACAAGCAGCCATGCCGAAGCCGGGGCAAGCGCTGCGGCGCTGTAGAACCGGCCGTACCATCCTGCGAAAAGAAGCCACGTGCCTGCAAACGCCATCATATCTAGTGCGCGCCACCACTTGAATACGGCTACCCCGAGTACGCCCAGGTTCAGCACTGTTATGTATGCAAACAACACATCGCGCCGATCCTCCCCGGTAGCGCACAGCACGGGCGTCACAAATCCGCCCAAAAGCGAAATAAAAGCGATGGGCAGGGCATCGTGCAAAACGGCAAGAAGCATGCCCGCTGCCGTAACCGCCGCCATAGTTCCGAAAGCGAGTTCCTGGGGCAGCAAATCATAGAAAGAAAACGCTGCGAAAATTGACACATACAGTACAGCCAGCCCGCCGCCCACCAGGCCCTGTCCCAGACCACGCATGTGCCGGCGCAGACACAAATCCCCCGCAAAAACCATAATGATGCCGGCAAAGACCCCGAGTGTGCAGCGGGCGGCCGGGTCAATCCATCCCATATCAATTGCGTGTTTTAAGAAAAAACCGACTGCAAAGAATATGACTATCGCACCTGCCCATGCAATCCACCTTTCTCCGACAGCTTTTTCCAGCCCCGTCCATAACGACCCTTTGTGTCGGGGTTTGCCTTTCGTCGCGTCGCTCGCGGCTCCGACGCTCTCATCCGGCGTTTCCAGGCCGGTCTTTCCCGTGGATTCCGGCAGGTCTTGCTGCGGGATCTGCGGCGTTACGGGTACCTCGCCCGCCGTTTGATTAAGATCGGCGCCGGCGTCGGCAGGCGTTTCAGGTTTTCTTTCGAGTCGCATTACCCGCTTCTCGAGGCGCCGGATTCGCACGATCAGTTCGGATTCACATGATGGACCTCTGTTCTGACGTATAAAAGCCGTAAACCCCAGCACCGCACAGACCGCGAGGAAAACTATAATCAAAAGAATTGTCAATATAACAAGTGGCAACATAATTATGTTAACGGGCTGTTTTTTTGAGGGTTGTCTACATCCCGGATGCTTTTCTGTAAAATCCTGCACTAAGAGTTTAACTCATAAGCAGGGAAAAAACAACCCGCGACAGAATTAGAGGAAATTGCTTAACATACCATAAGCCGATATAATAAACGTAAGTTCTGCGAACTACGTTAAAAGAGGCGCAGGCGTCCTCGCCTGTGCTACATAAGAAAGTTGTGTTTATATTGTTATTTTGCCGAACTAAGAACACCTATATCGAAGAACCTGCCCTTTCATACTTGGAGGTTGAAAAAAGAAAGAACATGGCTAAGGCGCTTATCATTTCTGATGTCCATTCGAATATTTACGCATTGAATGCTATTTGGGAAAAAGAAAAGGACTGCGATCTAATATACTGTGCAGGCGACCTGATTGATCCTGTCTTGTATGCCAGAGAAACCATTCAATGGGCCCGGAATAAAAATGCAGTCTGCGTCGTAGGTGGTCACGACCGGAGTGTTATAAAGAGATTCAGAGAACAGCAGACGCAATGTAATCGGGAAGGGCTGGGCACATTGGAAGAAAGGGACATCAAATTTGTAGATAATCTGCCCCAATCGGTCACTTTTGAGCTGGATTCTATAGGCTATTGCATGAAACACAAATATGATGGCGATCACTATACCGACTCTATAGTTTACGGAACCATTAACAGCGAATACCATTTCGATAAATTTTGGCAAAGGCATGCATCGCAATCAGCGCTTAATTGCAGTGAGAGAAGAATAATTTTCGGTCATACACACTTGCGTGCAGTGCATTATCTTGCTGACGACAAACTATGGATGAATCCGGGTAGTTGTCATTGGCGCGCGAACAAAAACAGATCCACGTACGGAAGTTATGGAAAGGAAAAATACAGTCCCTATGAACCGACAAAAGACGCACATTATATAACTATTACAGACGGGCATATCAGCCTTAAAAGTTTAGCTTACGATTATTCTGATTTGCATTCATTGATTCACAGGGATTATGCAGAGTCGCATTAACCTTCATATTCCAGATTCCGGCCCGCCCGGGTTACGAGTTTTCTACTTACCAAAGGCCGCCAGAAAAATTCTCTCCCGGGCCGTGAAAACTCAACCCGCTCTGGAAAATAGTAGCACTATTATATAATTGTTGCTACTTTGGGTCAAGTGAGTGGTAAAAACATTCAGGAATCTTGCAGAACGCGTGGCAGTCGAGTAAAATAATTACATGAGATTATGCGTAAAATCCGATTTGGATTAATCACTCCACAAAACTTATGTCGAATAACATAAAATTTTGTGTCGTATCCAGCAGGGTAGCGCTACTGATTGTTTTCTGGTGTTTTTTTTCAGTGTTTTCGGGATGCACCGTAGATCAGACCATATCTCACGTCGAGCCGCCTGATTTGGCGCCGCTCGAGGAACTGAACACCTCAGAAGGGGGTGCTTTATGAGTAAAACAATCATGCTTCTGTTTTCAATATTTGCCATGTTCCTCGCTTCGGGATGTCGTATTAATCCGGTTACGGGCGCTCGCGAGCTGAGCCTCGTTTCGGAGCAACAGGAACTCGCCATGGGACGAGAGGCACATCCGTCGCTGGTGATGATGTACGATGATATATACACGGGAGAAGAAGAACTTACCGCGTATCTTGAGGCTATCGTTGAGCGGATACATAGCGTCTCACACCGCAGGGAAATGCCGGTGCGTTTTACCCTGCTAAACAGCTCGGTAGTCAATGCATTCGCTCTGCCCGGGCATGTTTATGCGACCCGTGGGCTGCTGATAGAGCTGGAAAACGAGGCGCAGTTTGCCACCATAATGGCGCACGAAATGGGACACGTCGCCGCGGGTCACAGTGCGCAAAGAATGACACGGCAGATGGTTACCGAGTTAGGGATGGGGCTGGGCGGGTATGCGCTGGAGGATGTAAGGGGCGCCGGAGGGATAATGCTGGCAGGGCAGGCCGGCATTTTGCTCAGTCAGCTCTCCTACAGTCGTTCGCAGGAGCGCCAGGCGGACCGGCTCAGCGCTTACTATGCGGCACAAGCCGGATGGGACCCCAAGGCGGCAATAGAAGTGCAACACATTCTTAAAGAACTTTCCGGGAGGGAAGAAACGGTGCTCGACAGATATCTGTCCACACACCCGCCGGCAAGCGAGCGAATCGCAGACCTTAGAAGTCTGATAGATTCAGGAGAATTGCCTCTTCACAGGATCGAAGGAGATGGTGTGTTTGCAGGCCGCTGGTCCGAACGCACAAAAAATATCCGGGCGGTGCAGGCTGCGTACGAAAAATACGACAAAGCCACCGTAGCGCTGGAGCGGGGGGAACTTGAAAGTTCTCTCGTGCAGGCGAAGCAAGCGGTGGATATAAAATCCGATCAGGCGCCGTTTTACCGATTGAAGGGTGATATTTTGCTGAGAAAGGAGCGCTATGCAGATTCCCGGGCCGACTACGAAAAATCTCTCGATCTGAATCCCGATTATGCACATGCCGTAATCGGATTGGGGTACCTGGCACTTGAGGAAGGTAAATATGAAGAGGCCGAACAGCGTTTTAATAAGGCGTCGGAGAAATATCCGGCCGCCTTCAGCGCCAAATATGGACTTGGGCTGGCGCGTTACAATCAGGGTAAATACGGCGCAGCAGTCGGGCCGCTGCGGGAAGTTGCCCGCAGCGCACCGGATAATGCGGATCTGTTTTACGTCCTGGCGGCGTGCTACGACCGCACCGGACACCATCAGGCGGCACGTGACTCATACGCACATGCCTTAGAGCATGGACTGCAGGAACCGCGACGCGGCGAGGCTCTCAAAAGACTGGAAGATCCGGTAAAATAAGAGACTTCCCCCGGTATTAAGCGATAGTTTATGTAAATTGGTATGGCGGAGGGGGAGGGATTCGAACCCCCGGTCCCCCGATGGGGGACAACGGTTTTCAAAACCGTCGCTTTCGTCCACTCAGCCACCCCTCCGTCCATTGCGGGTATATATTCAGTGAACCACCCGCCTGCAGCAGGCAGGCGTCGACCACTGAACACGCGATTATAAACGATGCAAAAACACACGTCAATGCAAGGTCGCATTAAGGCAGGGAACGCCTGCCTCCCATAATGGTAAAACCTCCGGGTTCAGTGATTCTTTACCGGTCACTTTATATAACAGGACAGCGATCATTACGATGAATACGGCCGGCGGCTGTCGTTCGAAGCAGCCGACAAGCCGCCTGCTCCCGACCCGCAGCAGGATACGCTAAAGGATGCCGCAACGCTCCGCCCGGAGGACTCGCCCGATACACCCACGTCGCGGCCAAACGATTCCGTGGAGTCGTCCGACCTGGCGAACGGGCTCGATACGCTCGATGTTGACCCCACCATGCAGATCAAGAGCTCGGAAGATTCTGGGGATCAGACCGGTCGCATGTCCCGAATGCGGTGAGCCGAACCCGGAGGATGCTAAGTTCTGCCAATCGTGCGGGGCGGGTTTTTACGAGCAAAGTCCGAAATGTGGGAAAGAGGCGCGTATAGGCATAAGACACTGCACCGAGTGCGGTGTGAACGTGTCGAGATACAGAGAGGCGGCGGAAGCGCTGCAAAACGCGCGGAATCATCTGGAGAAAAATCATTTCGGGCGTGCCTGTAAAGCCTTTATATTAATAACTGTCGTTGGTTTATGAAATGCGGGTTAAATATCCCTTGCCGGGAAAATTTGGCGGTGTCGAACGGTTTCCCAGGGTAGCACCGGCAAACGTATGCCGTCGCAACCCTGGGCTACAATTAAACATCCCCGTTGGGGAATGGGGGCTCAATATACAGCGAAAATCATTGCCTGCGAAAATACATAGATTTAATTCAAGCTCCCTTCCTCTTTTTCCCCTTCTTTTGACAACAATATGACATTGGAATACAATTCATAGCATCACGTCGTGTCAGATTCGGTAACATAGCGGAGATCCCTCCTTGATTTAGCCCGCATATTTCATAAACCAACGGCAAAATTTAACATAAACGACTGTTATGTTTAATCTTACAAGCACATTTTGCAGCTTTTGAAAATCACACTCTGTGTTTTAGCCTCAAAAACGACGGTTTAAGTGCCCGTACAAGCAAAATGAGACGTGGTTCACTGAGGACTTACAACACATTCTTATGTTATTTAATTTTTTTGTTAAATTGCATCTTTATGACAGAAGCGGTTCCGCAGGATTTCCCAACGGGCGCCCGAGTGCCTCAAGAAAACGGCGGGTCAACTCACCGGGCATCATTTGATACTTTCGCCCCTCTTTACGTCTTTTTTTAATTATACCACCCGCCATCATGCCATGGCCGCCGAAATCTCCCTCGTCTCCAATCACCTTTCTTGCTATCACCTCGCACTTTGCATCTTTATTGCTGCTTCGAATGGACAACAGGTATGCGTTTTCTTTCATTTCGGTACATAATGTCCATTTTACCACTTCCATCTGGTCGAGAAAGTCGGCTATTCTGCCCAGATCGTCTGACCGCGGCAGCTGCGGCAGGTGGCACACCACTATATCGGGCGGGTAAAACTCAGCAGCACGCAGAGCTTCGGATAACGTGCGGACGTAATCCCTTTCGATTTTTGGGTTGCGCAGCCGCCCCAGCACGGGGTGATCCGCTTTGGCCAGCACCCGGGTGTAAATGTCCACTTCGGCTTGTTTTTTTACCCTCTCCATATCACGGGTTTCTGTTGCTATGGCAAAAGACAGCGCAGTAGCCACACGGTTATGCATGGGGGTCTCCGATTCGATAAAATATTCCGCAACAATGCTGGCACATGCCCCATACTCCGGCCGGATATCAAGAAAAGGCGCCTCGCATGTGGAACCGGAGATATGGTGATCTATAACGCCAAGAACCCGGGCCTTTTCAGGCAGAGAATTGTTGCTGAACCCCGGCTGGGTATCGACACAAAAAAGCGGGGCATTCAGTGGTATTTCGACGTTTTCCGGCCGTTTGATCTCGATTTTCAGCATCTCAATCATTGCCCTGTTATCAGGACGCTGCACGTAACCTCCACCCACTATTGTGGAACGGCACCCCGCAGCGGTTTTCAGAAGCTGTTGAAGCCCCATAGCAGATCCCATGCAGTCTGGATCAGGTCCGTTATGCAGCAAAATGTACAGGTGCTTCGTTCCTTGAAGAGTTTCCCCGAGTTCGACTATCTTATCTTTTTTCGTTTTATCCATCTTTTCAACTCTATGATAGGGCCAGGAGAGAGGAATGTCAACCCCTTTGGCCCGGGGGTTTCACATATTCCGGGTATATTCCAGGGACAGTATACGGTTTTTCTGTTGACACAGTCGAGGCTAGTTGTATAATAAGAGCAGAAAGCAAAAAAACCGTGTACTGTCCCGGAATATAGAATGTATTAAATTGGATAAAAAGAAATGGAATATGAGATTCAGGGAACAAGAATGCCTGTGATCGAATTGACATTGAGCAAGGACGAATCCGTATATGCTCAATCAGGTGTGATGCGTTGGATGGACGAAGATATCGCAATGGAAATGAGGATGGAAGGTGGTTTTTTTAGCGGTTTGAAAAGGGTCTTCGGGCCCTGGGATATATTTACAGTTGAATATACAGCCCGGCGCGAGGGAGCGAAGATAACCTTCGGACACACCTATAACGGCAAATTTTATGTGTTCGATACGGAAGAAAAGGGAGTGATATGCCAGAAGAGATGCTTTCTTTGTGCAACCGATCAAGTAACTTATGATACTCACATCCACCAAAAAATGAGCGCGAGGAATTTCGGTGCGGAAGGGTTTGTTATGGATAAGTTTCAAGGTCGGGGACAGCTAATCGTCGAATTCGACGGGGAGTGTATTGAAAGGGAGCTGAATAAAGGAGAAAGCATCAAGGTGGATCCTGCTGCAATCGGTGCTTTCGAGGAAACGGAGGAAAAAAAGCCTGGCAAAAACTTTTCTTTTTATACGACAGAGTTTTTTGCTAAGCTTTTTCCAAAAAAAGCGTCGGCGCTTGCCTTTCGCGCAGCTG
>PWZK01000187.1 GCA_003567495.1 Candidatus Brocadiaceae bacterium | reverse complement strand
TGAACTGGACGTGGGCAGGGAAAAACTGCATGTGCTGGCTCTTCTGCTTGATAATGCGGGCAGGGAACAGCTTGCCTCGAGGGTGCTTGCGAACCTGGACAGGGTGCTGAGAGATGAAGTTGTTTTGATGACGGCAACCGGCGATCTCAGGAGACGGCTGCGGAAGTTCACGGTGGGGGGCGTTTTTCATACCGGCAGATATGACTACGACAGCGGCGTGGTGCTTATGTCGCTGGAGTCGGCGCAGGATCTTATGGGCTCTGAGGATAGCGTATCGGGCTTGAACGTAAAACTAACCGATTACCGTTTTGCCGGCCGCGTTCAGGAGCAGCTTGGCCGGCTCGGATATATAGCAAGGACATGGGAAGATCAGCAGCGCAGTTTTCTCGAAGCCGTGCAGATGGAGAGGGTGCTCATGGCCGTCGTTTTATCGTTTGTGGGCATGCTGGCGGGATTCTGCATCTTTGCCATTCTTATAACCAGCGTTTATGAAAAACGTCATGACATCGGCACTATGAAGGCGGTGGGCTATACGTCGCGAAGTGTAGGTAATGTTTTTCTGGTAACCGGCGGAGCCATCGGGCTTGTTGGAACGCTGCTCGGGATGGCGGGCGGCTTCTGGTTTTTAACCCGAATAAACGAGATAGCGGCACGTATAGAAGCTCTGACCGGCTGGACGCCTTTTCCCGGTGATGTTTACTATTTTTCAGAGATCCCCGTTGATCTCACTCTGGCCTCGCCTATCGTTATCGGGGTGGGCGCATTGCTATGCAGCCTTGCCTTCAGCATACTGCCGGCACTCAAAGCGGCACGGATGGATCCGGTGGAAACGCTCAGGTGGGAATAATTAAGTGTGGGTTGAGAGTGTGCGCACATGGGCGCACACCGCATTTGAAAGTGCTTCAAGGCTATAACCGCCTTCCATAAATGAGATCAGGCGACCCTCAGCGTACTTCCCGGCTATTTTTAACGCAGTCCGGGTCATCCGCCCAAAATCCTCTTCGGTCGCCCGTAGCTGTCCGAGCGGGTCGCTTACGTGTGCATCGAATCCAGCGGAGACCATGACAAAATCGGGTTTGAACCGTGAAGCAGCTGAAATACGGGGTCGTACACAATTGCCGTGCGAGGGGGCTCTTTTGCTATCAGCTTATTTCATATGATCCAGTTCCGCCACTTCTATGGCTCTCAACAATGCTTTTGCTTTGTTGAGCGTTTCCTCGTATTCCATCTGCGGCACGCTGTCGGCCACCACACCGCCACCGGCCTGCACGTAAGCATCCTCGCCCCTGAGCACAATGGTCCTGATTGCAATACAGGTGTCCATGTTGCCGCTAAAATCAAAATACCCCACCGCGCCGCCGTACGGGCCGCGTTTTGTGGGTTCGACCTCGTCAATTATTTCCATCGCCCTGATCTTCGGTGCGCCGGTCAGTGTGCCTGCGGGCAAACATGCCAGCAGTGCGTCGAGCGCGTCCATATCTTCGCGGAGCTCGCCACTTATGCTGGACACTATATGCATGACATGTGAATAGCGCTCAATTACCATAAGGTCGTCCACAGTGACGGTCCCGTATCGGCAGACCCGGCCCAGGTCGTTTCGGCCCAGATCGACCAGCATGACGTGTTCGGCCCGTTCTTTCGGGTCGGCGAGCAGCTCCCTGGCCAGCTTTTTGTCGTCCGCCTCGCCGGCGCCGCGCCTGCGCGTTCCGGCTATGGGACGTACGGTCACGCTGCGTGCTTCTACGCGGGTCATAACTTCGGGCGATGAGCCGATAAGCTGCAGGTCGTCCATCTTAAGCAAGAACATATACGGGGACGGATTGACGACTCTGAGAGAACGGTAGATATCCAGGCCGCCGGCGCTCGTCCGGACCTTAAGCCGCTGGGAGGGGACTACCTGAAATATGTCCCCTTCTTTGATGTATTCCTTACACCTGTCTACTACCTGCAGATAATCGTCGTGTTGGAAATTAGATTCATACTCCGCACCGCTTTCCCCCAACGGTTCAATGTCGCAGCTCAATTCACCCACCGGCGTTCGCAGTCTGTCGATCAGTGCATCTATCCTGCCGACTGCTTCCTCATAGGCTTCCTTCGCGCATTTCTCGTCGGTGCGCACGCTGCATACCACTTTAAGCGTTTTATCCAGATGGTCGAAAACAAGAACTTCATCAAAAAACATAAAATATATATCCGGCATCCCTCTGTCGTCGTGCGGACACCCCGGCAGACTTTCAACGTAACGTGCAACATCGTAACCCATATATCCGACCGCCCCGCAGGTCAGGGCCGGGAGTCCTTCAACCTTGGAAATGCGAAAACTGTTGAGAAATTCCCTGAAATGCGAGAAAGGCTCGGCGACCTCGCGCCTCCGTACCCGCCCGTCTTCCTCGATCTCTATTGTGTTTCCATAACATCTGAAAATCGCAAAAGGTGAACTGCCGATAAAACAATACCGCCCGATTTTTTCGGGCCCGGCGGCGCTTTCCAGAAGGAAAGAATAGGGGCCGCCTGCGATCTTGCGATACGCCGATACGGGCGTCAGAGTGTCGGCCATCAGGTTTCGATATACCGAAACGATGTTTCCGGACGACATTTGGTCTTTGAAGCGGCGAAAATCCGGGAAATATCCTGGCATAATTGAACAAACCTCACGTGAAAAATAGATTTATTTGAAAACCTTCCAGACAAAACGCTATAATTATTATAAGAGTTTAGCATTCCCCCGGTACTATTTCAACCCGTACACAGGAGGCAAGAGATGGCAGCATATACGGCCGGTATCATAGTCGGAGCGATAACAACTGTTTTCCCAATGATTTACCTTATGAATTATGATCGCTGTGCAGCACGAATTTTATCGAAACAGGCGGAATTCGACATTGCCGTGTTTCAGCCGGCGCTCCCCCCCTCCATAATGTGGGGCGTCATAGCTATAGGCGCTTTTGTGCTTCTCGTGTGCACGACAATGGTAGCCGTCACCGGACTTCAGCGGCTCAGGGCGGAGCGGGAAGAAGGAAAATCGCTGCAGGCACCCGACCCGAAGGCCGGCGTGGAGCCGCAGGAGACCCCGGACGACGTTGAAGAAGACACCGTGCTATAATTGCAATGCTTTGAGGTAAACCCATGCGTGATAGAGAAGTGAATTCCCAGGATATCGGCCCGGAGGGTTTTACCGGGGGGCTTCTGGAAAAAGAGTGGGCGCCATGCCGCCACGGGTGCCCTGTGCATGCCGACGTGCGCACTTATATAGAGCATGCTGCATCAGGTGATTTGGCGGGGGCAATCGACGTTATACGCGAGCAGCTTCCGTTTGCAGCCGTTTGCGGTCGAATCTGTCACCATCCATGCGAGGATAACTGCAGGCGTGAAGAAGTTGACGAGCCCGTTGCAATACGTGAAGTAAAGCGTTTTGTAGCCGAGACGCAGGGGGCGCAGGGCGCCTCCCTGCATCCGATTGGTGCGCCTTCAGGCAAAAAAGTCGCGATAATCGGTGCGGGTCCGTCGGGCATGTCGGCGGCTCTTGAGCTGGCTAAATATGGCCACAGCCCCGTAGTTTTTGATCGGGACTCGGTGGCGGGCGGCATACCGGCAACCACAATACCGGCATACAGGCTGCCGCCAGATTCGGTTCGGATGGACGTCGAATGGATATGTGCTCACGGCGTGGAGCTGCGTCTCGGGGTGGATATAGGCAATGACGTGACCATCGAACACCTGCTTGTTAGTGAAGGGTTTGATTCGGTTCTGATCGCTGCCGGACTTTCTTTTAGTCGAAAACTCCCCATAGCGGGGGCTGATCACCACCGCGCCTATCCCGTGCTGGACTACCTCCAAACCGTAAAAAAGGGCAAAAGACCCGACATCGGGGATGATGTGGTGGTAATCGGCGCCGGCGATGTTGCCATGGACGCCGCAAGGACAAGTGTCAGGCTGGGGGCGGAAAATGTTAAAATCCTGTGTCTGGAAAATGAAGAAGAGATCCCGGCTTACGAGTGGGAACTGCGCGAGGCGAGAGAGGAGGGCGTCGAGGTAATACAAAGACGCGGCCCTGTCCGGATAAAAACAGATTCCAAAAACGCCATCATAGGACTTGAGGCACGCAAGGTGACGCGAGTTTTCGATGAAGCGGGTAATTTCTCGCCTCAATACGATGACAGTGACGTGGTGGAGGTGAGCGCCGATACGGTCATCTTCGCCATAGGCCAGGCGCCCGATCCGGGCTATGCCGCGGGCAGTGCTCTGGAAGTCGACGAAAGGGGACGCATCAGCTGGAACCCCGACACTTGTCAGACGGATATTGAGAACATTTTTGCCTGCGGCGAGATAGTAACGCCGCCCGGCTCGGTGGTGGAGGCTTGCGAAAGCGGGAAAACGGCAGCCAAAGCCATAGACAGCTTTCTGTCCGGCACGAAAATAGACCTGGGAAAAGAATTTCCCCGCGAGATCGAAAGCCTGCCCGAGAGAAATGCCGAAAATATAATAAGCAGAGACAGAATGCCGGTGCCCACGCTTTCGCCGGAGAAAAGAAAGTGCTCGTTCAGCTCGTTTCAATCAACCTACGTTCCGGATGTTGCTGTTTCGGAAGCACGCCGCTGCATGAGCTGCGGCGGTGGAGCCGAGGTTCTGATCGATAAATGCTCGGCGTGCCTCACCTGCCTGCGGGTGTGTCCCTTCGATGCGCCGGTCGTTACGGACGTGGCCGAAATAGCTTCGGAAGGGTGTCAGGCCTGCGGTATTTGTGAAGCTGAATGCCCATCAAACGCAATAGTTATGAAGCGTTACGATCGGGACTGCCTGAAAGTCAAAACAAAACAAGCAATTGACGCCGGCAGCGATGTTGTGGCTTACATCGGTGGGTTCCGCGCATCCGCTGCCGAATGGCGCGGAGAATGTGGTGATGAATTGCCGGGTATGGCCGAGATATATCTCACCGCAACGGCCTCCGTCGGTGTCTCTGACCTGCTTTATGCGTTTGAAATCGGAGCAAAAGGTGTGCTGGTTATACCCTGCAGTAGCGGAAACGATCGATATCCGATGGTGGCTGCAAGAACGGGACGCAGGGTTGCACAGGCGCGCAAGCTGCTTGCAGAGTCGGGCATCGACGCTTCGGCGCTGCTCATGGCCGAGGCCGCGGACGAAGGCAGAAGCGCTGTTGTTAGTATATTGAAAGATTTTATGAACAATAATTCTTTTCAAAAATAATTTTTTAAAAAAGAACTTGAAAAATTATATGGAACGAAGTTTCACAACAATGGGGAGATTTTTCAATGATCGTCGCAGATCGTAAACCGCTCGACGAAATAGTAAATATGCTGAAGCCTTACGAGAATGTGCTTGTGCTTGGCTGCGGCGCCTGCGTTTCTGTATGTCTCAGCGGGGGCGAAAAACAGGCACGTGAACTGGCCATGCAACTGAACCTGCGCGCGTCAAATGAGGGGCCGGGATTCCATGCCGATTTTGACTGCATCACAAGGCAATGTGACCGCGAATTTACTGAAAACCTGGAGAAAGACCCTGCAAACTTCGATGCGGTCCTTAGCATAGCGTGTGGAGTGGGCGTTGGCTTTATGAGCGAGCTTTACCCCGAAACGCCTGTTCTGCCGGGTCTTAATACCACGTTTTACGGGGCAAATACCGCTCCGGGAACGTGGGAGGAATATTGTCACGGTTGCGGCGATTGCGTGCTGGCCTGGACTGGTGGAATATGTCCCATAGCCAGGTGTTCAAAAAGCCTGATTAACGGCACCTGCGGCGGGACTCACGACGGCAAATGCGAGGTTCGCGACGATCTGGATTGCGCGTGGTACATGATATACGAAAGGCTAAAACAGCTTGGCAGGCTGGATGAATACAGGAAAATGCGTGAGCCGAGGGACTGGGGCGAGAACCGCAGCGGCGGGCCGCGACGCCTCACCCATGAAGAGGTTATGGAACTTGAAGAGGAGGTTTCAAATGTCTGAGCCGGTCAGCAACTTTCAGAAAGCGACGGAAAAGGGCGATTTTGTGATTACCGCTGAAATCGGGCCGCCTAAGGGGACCAATATCCGGCCGGTGATAGACGAGGCTGAGGAATACCTGAAAAACGGCAAAGTCAGTGCTGTAAACGTAACCGACATACAGACCGCAGTCATGCGTTCTTCAAGTATGGTCGGATGCAAACTGCTGATAGACAGCGGCATCGAACCGGTTTTGCAAATGGTAACACGCGACAGAAACAGGCTGGCACTGATGAGTGACCTCCTTAGCGCCTATATCCTCGGCGTCAGAAACGTGCTGGCCCTTACCGGCGATCATATCACTATGGGCGACCACCCGGGTGCAAAAGCTGTTTATGACCTCGATTCCGTGGGCCTGCTTCAGGCGATAGGCAGGCTCGAAGACGGCACTGATATGGGAGTCGATTTTAAAGGGCGCCCGAACAAACTTGACGGCAAACCTGAATTTTTCAAGGGCTGCTGTGTGACTCCTTGTGCCGACTGCCCGGAACCGCAGGTGATAAAACTGGCAAAAAAAGTAGAGGCCGGCGCGCAGTTCTGCCAGACTCAGGCCGTTTATGATGCTTCGGCGTTTGAAAATTTCATTAGCATGGTCGGCGACATAGACATCCCGATCCTGGCTGGAATTGTTGTGTTGAAAAGCGCGGGGATGGCAAAGTACATGAACGGTAACGTCCCCGGAGTTCAGGTTCCCGACAGCATTGTAAAGACGCTGTCGGATGCCCCTAAAGAAGACCGGCAGAAAAAGACCGTTGAGATCACTGCCAAACTAATAAGGGACCTGAAACCCCTTTGCAGCGGCGTGCATCTTATGACGCTTGGCTGGGATCACCTGGTGCCTGATATTATTGAAGAAGCCGGGTTGTAACAAGCTGGTCCTAACCCGCATATTTCATAAACCAACGGCTTAAAATAGTATAACAACATGACAATCAATATGTTAAATAGCGTTTTCTGAGCAATTCGGATTTTACAGTGTGTACATGGGCTGTTAAAACGGCGGTTTACCCTGCGGGCGCATTCCCAGCGGCGCCTACTTTTTTTGAAAAAAAGTAGGACAAAAAACTTTTCTTTTTATACGACAGAGTTTTTTGCTAAGCTTTTTTTCAAAAAAGCGTCTGCGCTCGATTTGTTCGCATCTGCGCTGCTGGAAACGCGTGAAATAAGCGGGCTAACTGTGCCGACGCCTGACGTATATCCTCAGTAAGCCATCTGATCGCAGCGGGCATTTGGTTTGCTGAATACTTACTGCAGAAAGACAGGGCACCTTGAAAGCAAATTTAATTAAAAAGATCTCCATCAAACGCTCACCTCTCCTTGTATTGCCCACGATAATAGTCGTGGTTACCCTTTTGAGCCTGGGTCTCCATATGTCGGCATACAAGGTTGATATAGTCAGCGGAGTGAGATTTGTAGGGCATGCGGACGAGGCGGCGTATGCGGAGATGGGACGCAGTCTTGTAAAGGGCAGAGGTTTCAACATACGACACATAAGCGTTTTTTTTATACCATATAGTCAGGAGATCGAGAGGCGGGAGGATCACTGGCCGCCCCTGATGGGCATGGCTATAGCCCCGGCTTTTCTTGCATGGGGTATTGAGTCCTGGGCGGCCAAGATGCCCGCTGTATTGTTTGGCTCCGCAGGGCTTCCCGTTGCGACGGGGCTTCTGGGCATGGTTTTTTCCGGCAAAGCATATGTCGGGCTTGTGTGCGGCCTGATGATGATGGCAAATATTCATATTTTTACCGAATCTCTTAAGACACTTTCAGACGTTGCACTTGCAATGCTTATGGCGTTTTTCCTTGCCGCAGCCATCGGAGCGCGCAAAAGGCCGTGGTTGCACGTGGTGGCCGGCATAGTGATGGCCATGGCTTACTACGCGAAGGGCTCGATGATAGTTTTTTTCCCGCTCTATCCAGTTATCGCACTGCTTACATGCGGGAAAAAGGTGTTTTCGAAAAAATGGATATATGCCGGATTGACCGCCGGCACACTGTGTATTATGCCCTGGCTGGTAACCAATTGGGTTCATTACGGCGATCCCTTTCATTCGACTCAAAATTTCGTGAGCGGATATATAGGTTTTGGCAGTTGGGAAAGCAACTTTTATCACCCACACTGGGGCGAAAATCTGCCGCAAACTTCCGACAGGTGGACAAAACACGGTGATCGCTATTGGGATGTTACAAGGCGCAACGCTGAAGCCTTCACCCGTTATGCATTGTTGGGCACACGGGCGGGCGAGCAGGAGTGGTACCGTTTTGGCAGGCCGGGCGCGCTGATTCACCAGTGGCTGGCGCCGAAAACCAGCAGCGTCAGGCGCAACAGGGCGGAGATGGAGAATTACGGGGCGCAGTGGGGCCCGGTGTCAGAATGGTCGGCTCCGATATCGGCTTTTTCAGGTATAGGCACGGTTGTCTTTATTGCGGTGTTCCTCATCACCGTTCCCCTGCTCGCCATAAAAATCTTTTTCTCCGAAATCATGGGATTGTTGGCCGGCCGCAAGTTTTCCGAAACCGGAACGGGGGAAAAAGACGACGAAAAACCACATGATCCGTTTGCGCTGCTTTTTACTCGCGCGGGTCCGGTCATGGCCATTTTGCTGGTTATGGCTGTAAACTGGGCTTTTATCGTATTTCTCTGGGAAATAAGGGCACGGTTCGCGTTTGTTTTTCTGCCGGCGACAGCTGTGCTCGCGGTTACAGGCGCCGCACGTGTCCTGGAGTCCATACCTGCGTCAGCCACACGTTTAGCAACTAATTCGCCGGGCGGGGAGTTTTTTCAATCATTTTTTAACCGGGATAAATGGCGCCGGTGGCGATGGCTGCCTGTTCTTATGCTCTGCACGGCAACCTTCGTCGGAATCATGCAAAACACAGACCGGCTAAAAGATTATCATCGTGATAACGTAAACACCAATCGCTTTCCCTATCGAGACCGCAGTATTTACCCGGCTCTTGGCGACTGGTTGCATCTCAATAAACCGGATGCGGCCATTATGTCCAGAAACCCCTGGCAGCTGAGGTTTCACTCCCCGGACAGCATAAAAACCGTCGGACTGCCGTACGCGCCGCCCGAGCAGATTCTAGGCATAGGCAGGTACTACGGCATCACTCATTATTTGAACGACCGGAATCGTTCGGGTATGGGCAGGTATGTCGGACGCAGAGAGCCCCACCCCGCGTTCGAGCCGGTCGAAGGCGCCCCGGGGAACCTTTACAGGATATTGTGGGACGAGCTCAAGCACGGGGAAGATTATATTGAACCGGCGGCAGAAAATCCTTTCATTGTCTCTTTGTCCACTTTGCGATCTTGTGCAGTGCGGCCTTTGCTTCCTGCTCGTTTGATATCCCCGTAACGTCAGTGATCCACACGCCCTCTGGATCCATGGACTGGAACAGCAAATTCAGATCTCTTGCCGGCACGGAGAGGCACAATGCCTTATCCCTCTTCTGAATGCGCTGGTATACCTCGATCCAATCAGCCCAGTAGCTACGCCCTGCGCCGGGAACCCATTGAATTGCATGAATCTGCGGAATCTCAAGGAGGATGTCGAGGTACCGCAACGCTTGAGGCCCGTCGAGATGGTAAATGCACCTATCCATGTGTTGACACTCACGAATGATTCCCTGGACGAACAGGTCACTGAACGCTGCATCCGAAATCATGCAAGAGAAATCATTTGACGGGACATGGTATTTACCTTTGCAGGTCGCGGGCAGCCAGGTCGTGCTTGGCATGCCGGCGGCGGAAAGGATCCCGTGAAAATGGTCGTACAATTCCAAGAAATCAGCTGTAATATTATCGCAGAGGCGTTTGATCTTATCCGGCTGTTCGATTACGTCGATCAGCAATTTTTGCGGATCGCGAAATGCGGCAATAGCGTCGCCGCCACCGTGCAGGTCAGTATAGCCAACAATGAATTTTCCCTTTCCCGCCTCAATCAAAGCTTCGGTCATTTCCGTCAGTTTGAGGAAGTAGAAAGAGTCCTTGTTCATGCGCAGCTTCCCCACGCTTTCATCCGACAAATCGGCAAGGACGGGCTTGCTCCACGCCGTTCGCTCTCCATACTCCATCTCACAACCGTAGAGTGCAGAAAAGATCTCAGGCCCCAGATTGGGCCATGCGACGGGCAGGCTGTCGGCAAAGTGCACGGTGTTTTGGAGTCGCGCTTCGGCTTGAGCCACGACATGTGCGGTATCCATCCAGCGTTCACGATGGTTCGCGTGCTGTTTCTTTGGGGCAGCTAAGCACTTCGCTTCCGGCCGAGAGAATTTCATCCCAACAAGCGGCCGATCCACGATGTCGCAATCCCACCATGCCTCGTATCGACTCATTACCTCTTCGAAATCAAGCTTCATCTCAAACACGCTTTCCTGTTCTCGCTAATTAAGGTTATTTCTGGACTCGTCTTTTTTCGGTTTTGCCGGAGTCGTCTTCTTTTTTTCGCGTGGCTTCCACATACCGAATCCGGAGGTCGTTTAACACTCCCTTCAGG
This sequence comes from Candidatus Brocadiaceae bacterium, assembly GCA_003567495.1. Taxonomy (GTDB): domain Bacteria; phylum Planctomycetota; class Brocadiia; order SM23-32; family SM23-32; genus PUMZ01. The sequence goes on along the minus strand of PWZK01000187.1, from coordinate 10 downwards.
TAGCTCGCTT
>PWZK01000236.1 GCA_003567495.1 Candidatus Brocadiaceae bacterium | reverse complement strand
CACTAACTTCGCCTTCCTGTGCAGCTGCTATGAATGCGTGCATAAGGTCTGCCATCTGATCGAGACTGCACCTTTCAAGCACGCCGGCCAGTGCTTCTAATCCTTTTTCATCGCCCTCTCGCACAAGCTCGATTGCAGCGGCGCCCGTAACGCGATCGAATTCGGGGTTTTCACTATAGCTCTCAACCAGCGACCGCAGCATATCTGCAGCACCCATTCCGGCATCTTTCAGTGCGAGAAGGGCCTTCAAACGCACCCACCCGTCTTCAGAGCCGGTAAAATCTTCGAGCGTATCCGGTTGCGGGCCACCTTCAGGCGCCTGTAACGCCATTCTGATGCTTATTATAGCCCCTATCAACGCCCTATTAGCTTCATGCTCCCGCTTTGAAAACGACATTTCTGCGTCAGGCATATCTGCAGAAAAACTTTCCAGTTCCTCCAGCCAGGTTTTCAACTGTTCCGACCAGCCATCCTCGCCCAGTTTAGAAAGGGCACGGGCGCCAACGCCGACAGCATCAAAAATCAGGGATGCACTTTCGGCAACTGAGTCTGCATATATCGCAGCCTGCTGCTCGCTTAATGGTGAGCCCTGCGCCGCCGCCTGAGCGAGTTCGAATGCCCTTTCCGGTTCGATTCCCCACTCGCCGGCGAGTTCGGCCCCGGCCTGCGCGGCGTCACCCTTAATACCGGAAAGCGAAAACTCCCCCGATTCTTTGTCCTCCGAAAGGCGTGAGCTCGCTTCCTTGACGCTTTCGAGTCCTGCTAGCGCAGCATTTACAGCGTTTAAGAGCGGCTCGCCGATTTTCGCCTCGCTTATGTCATCAATAAGTTCCGCCGCGTTATCCCTTGTCAGCGAAGACAGGTTACGGTCGGACTCCATGGCTTTCAGTTTTTCCATAGTTTCCCGCACCGGGATCGGGCAATTAAACTCGGGATAATGCCCGATCGCATAGCAGGCCGACTGCCGGACACCTTCATCCGGATCGTCAAGCGCCTTTAGAAAATAGCTGAAAAGTTCCATGCCCTGCGTTCTTTCCGAAGCAAACGTCGTGACCCCTTTTGAACGCCCCCGGGACCCTCTTGTGCGTTCCGATGGATTTTCGGCAAGCGCATCGACGGCACGGCGCCGTACCAGGGAGTCGGGATGGTCAAACAGCACCCGCGTGGCCAGGCCGGCGTCGCGCGTAAAATCAAGGCCCCTCGCCGCGCGCGCCCTGATGGACTCGCTGTCGTCATAGAGGGCCCTCAGCAGCATGGGAGAATCGGAGATATCCTCCATTTCGACCAATTCAGTTATAATATGGCTCCTGCGGGCAATATCGCCGGAACCAGCTTGCCTTTCCAGTTCGGCCACAATTGCATCGGTATAAACGGTATCGGAATCGACTGCGATTTTGCTCTCGGATTGTCTGGATTCCATGCCGACGTTACCGGCTTCCCATATTCTGAGGGTGTTTTCTTCACCTCTTCCGAATTCGCTCTCCGTCAGCTCAACGGGATCAGGTTCAATTTTCATGGTTCGAAGAAGAGACTGGGCGCTGCGCTGGACTTCAAAATCAGGGTCTTTAGCGGCCCCACGCAAAACATCTTCGATTCTGGAGTGCGGAAACCAATTAAGCATCATAACGGCATTACGGCGCACGGCTTCGTTCGGATGCTTTATTACCTTGCGAATACACTCAAGCATATGCTCCGAATCCCGCCCCACTCTTGAAGCAAGTGCGTCCAGTGCGAATGTTACGATCATCTCGTCTTCATCATCGAGTTTTCTTTCCGCAATTTTCATGGACGCCGCGCTTCGGTTTGCCGCCAGCGCCAGCACGGCCTCGCGCCGCGTCTGAGTATCGGGGTCTTCCGCCAGCTTTTCGAGAAGCGGCAGAACCGCATCGGAATCGGCAAAACCAAGTATCTTTGCAAACTCTCTTTTCAGCGCGATATCATCGGTTTGAGAAACCATGGTGAAAAGTTCGCTTTCGGTATCGGCCAAAGAGTCCAGCAGATGTGATTTAAGGGGATGATATTTTCCGCCGAGGATGAGTCCGAAGGAATTGACCGCGGCTCTGCTCACGTTGTCATCCCCGGAAAGAAGCGCTTTTCGCATCAAGCCGAACACCTCGGGATCCTCAAGGGCCTCCAGCGCCTCAACGGCACGCACGCGAACCGCGGAATCTTCGGACTCCAGGCATTCCTTTATTATGGATTTTGCACTTTCGGGATCTTTTATATCTATAAGCAGGTCGGCGGCCGCCCTGGCAAGCTGCGTGGAGCCGGTGCGCACGGCGGCCCTGATCAGGGCCGCCGTAACGCCCGGAGTTCCGCTGCCCGCTGAAAGCTCCACCAGGGTCTGCCTGACGGCATCGCTGCCTGCATCGCGAAGAGCTTGCTCCGCAAAGTCGAACATCCCGGCTCCATCCAGCTCCGCCATGGAGTCAAACACCTCATGACACCACACGCGCACTTTCTGCCGGGCGCTGCGAGATCTTGGAGTATCGGCCATAATTAACCTTCATCCCCGTATTCGGTGTTGTTTCCGCGAGACTCTCCTTCACCTTTTTCACCGATAGTGCTTCGCATATCCGTATCCGCCTCGATATTCTTCAGCCTATAATAATCCATAATGCCGAGATTGCCCTCTCTGAACGCCTGAGCGACCGCTTTGGGCACTTCCGCTTCCGCCAGAACGACCTTGGCCCTGTTCTCGGCCACAAGCGCCTGCATCTCCTGCTCCCGTGCCACGGCCATAGCACGCCTGCGCTCGGCCAGTGCCTGCGCCACGCGTTTGTCCGCCTCGGCCTGATCCGCCTGCAACTTGGCGCCGATATTTTCCCCCACGTCAACGTCAGCTATATCGATCGAGACGATTTCAAAAGCGGTTTCGGCATCCAGCGCTTTATCCAGCACGCGCCTGGAGATAAGATCGGGGTTTTCGAGCACAGACTTATATGTTTCCGACGAGCCGATAGTGGTGACTATCCCTTCGCCGACGCGCGCTATGATGGTCTCCATCCAGGCGCCGCCCACAAGTTTCTCGACGTTCGCCCTGACCGTAACACGCGCCTTGGCTTCGAGCTGGATGCCGTCTTTGGCGACCGCAGCCACTTTCGAGCGCCCCTTGCTGGGATCCGGACATTCTATCACCGCCGGCTTGACATACATTCCTACCGCCTGAAGAACGTCACGTCCGGCCAGGTCGATGGCACATGCCATGTCAAACGTCAGGGGGATGCCCGCCTTGCTCGCCGCAACGAGCGCACGGATCACGTTCGGCACGTCGCCGCCGGCAAGAAAATGGGCCTCGAGCAAGCGGGTCTGCAGCTCAAGCCCGGCCTTTATCCCCATAATGCGGCTGTTCACAATCGTAGCAGGCCTGACACCCATCAGGCGCATCGATACGATCTCGAAAACACCCACGTAAGCACCCGCAAGAAGAGCCCTGATATAGAGAAAACCATAGCTGAAAAGGAAGATCAGCAAGGCAAGCAACACCAACAACCCTACAACGGCTACCAGCGCCATTGGGCCCGTCATGGCGAGGAAAATATCTGTGAGCATATTACCCGACTCCAAAAGAGAGTATGTTTGCACGAACCTGTTACTATTATCCACAAATCAAACTGTTTGTCAAGCCCCCGCCCTCTTCACTGTCAGCCTGGTCCCTGAAACTTCAATAACCTTTATTTTCGTGCCTTTATCAAGCATCTCGCCCCGCGTGACCACATAGTATCTTTTGCCGTCGATCGTTGCGGTGCCACTGGGGCGAAGAGAACTCTGCGCAACGCCCTCCTTTTGCAGAAGCTGCTCGTAGCCGCCTGCGGAAGAACGGAAATCTTTGAGCGTTTCCGGCACGGAAAGCACCCGCCCGATAACGTTCTTCCAGAGCAGGAAAAAAAAGGGCAAAAAAATCAATGTAGTGGCGATCAGCACCGTAGCAAGTATGGAATGACCGGAATACGCCGCATATATTATACTGCCCACCACCATACAAAACCCAGCCGTGCCGACTACGGCGCCGGGGATAAAAATCTCTACAACCATAGATGCAAGCCCAAGCGCATATATGATAAGTATCCATGCAGTAGCGTCCATTACAGATGATTACCCCCTGAAACCGGACAAGCCGGAATCTGGAATGAGGAATTAAGCCCTCCTGACCACCAACCGACTGCCCCTGACGGCTATCACTTCCACCTTTGTCCCTTTCTCGATATATTCCCCTTCAGCGGTTACGTCGCATTGCCGTTCGCCGAATTCAGCTTTCCCCGAGGGATGCAGGGTGGTTATGGTCATGCCAATATCCCCGACCGGCCCGCTCGCCACCGCCGTGCCTGAACCCTCATCGGAAACAACGCCGGAATAGGCCATGGCATTAGCCATGGTCTCTGTACGTATTACTCTGCTGAGAAAGGGCAATTTCCCCATATACCTGACCAGCAGCAGCAATCCAACAATCACCGCAAGAAAAACACCGGTAACTTCAAGCAGGTTGAACTGAAAAGCCTTCCATTCGGTCGGGCTGGTCGGCATTCTGAACTGCTGAAGCATGAGCACGAGACTGACAAAAATCAGCAATATGCCGCCTGCGCCCACGAAACCAAAACCGGGGATCACAAACAGCTCTATCATCAGAAGAGCTATCCCGGCGGCAAAGAGCGTCATTTCAAACAGCTCCGCATACTGAAGAGAATATTTTACCAGAAAAAACGTGGCGAAACAGATGGCCCCCAGAATGCCAGGCAAACCCAGGCCCGGCTCGTTCAGCTCCATATAAATCAATATCAGGCCGCCTATAAGGAAAAGAGGACTCAGCATGTTCAGAAAAGTAAGCAGTCTCTGAGTCCAGGTCAGATAGATGCGCTCGACCGACCCGGCATCCACGCCGAGTTCATCGAAAAGATGCAGGCGGCTGGTCACGCCGCCGGCGGCCAGACCATATTCTACGGCTTCGGGCGTTGCCAGCGTAAGCAGTTCGCCGGCGGCGACTATCACTTCCCGTGACACTATGCTATCTATTTTCTCCTCTGGCCAGGGCTCCATATCCACATCCCTGACAAACCGGTATGCCCCCTCTTCGTCTCCTTCCATTCTCAGTCTGTAAACAGTGTAGTCGGGTGTAACCATCGCCTGAACCAGCGCCACGGGATAGCCTCGCCGCCTGGCATAGTTGGCCATGGTCTCGCGCACCACGGTCTGCACCTTCTCCGGCAGCATCTCACCTGTGGGGGTAACCGGCGCAACGTCGCCGATCATGCCAACGCGCCGGTCCATGTATATCGAATCGCAGGCAAGAGCCACCATCGTGCCGCCGCTGTAAGCCTTCGTGTTTATGTAAGCGACGACCTCTATATCAAGGTCACTGAATATAAAGTCTGAAAGACCCTGGGAGGCCTGAATGGTCCCGCCTGGTGTGTCCATCTCCAGGATAACCATATCCGCGCCTTCATCTATGGCCCGGTTAATCCCGTCTTTTACCCACTGAGCGGACGCTTCGTTAATCATGCCCGTCAGCACGACGTGGTAAACGCTCCTCTCGCCGGATGCGGCAGACGCACCCCGGAGGCCCGAAAAGAACAGGACCACAACCAGCGCAATCAGAACAGGAACGGATTTTATTTTTGGTGATGGCATGGTGAAATCCTTAAATTAAAGCCCTAATCCCGAACCACTAACACCTGCATGCCGCATGGCGGTGTTTAACTGGAGACTTACGTTTATTATATCATCTCCGGTTAAAAACGACAACAGAAATGAGAAATGTGGAATTAGAAATTAGAACTCCTGGCTTTCGTCGTTTTACATATCGAACCGATATGTTGCGTCCCTTCAGGACTCTTTTTTATGTGCGCGTTACCTATCCTATGGCTTCGGCTTCGGCCCCATCCTGGGCCTGCGCTCCGCCATAGGCTATAACAGATTGCGCTTTCAGCGCTTGCCTTTCGCGCGGCTGCACCGCTGGGAACGCGTGAAAAAGCGGGTTAAGCGTCTAAGCCCACCGCTCTCCGCCCTAAGCCCTCCAACCCTCCCCCTCGCAGTCAAACCATCCCTGCGAGGGCGTCGTCGAGCTTTACGGCTACCTTTTCCCAGGAAAATTGTGTCGCCACGCCACTATAGTCTTTCTCTCTGACCCGGACCGGATCATCTGCACATGCTTTAAGCATATCAACCAGCGCTTGCTCGGATTTGTAGAGACATTCTTCGTGGAGCGTTGCGGGCAGAATCTCCGGATAACTCAGCCGTGCCGGCAGCAAAGGCCTGCAGCCGGCATAGACGGCCTCCAGCACCGCAATGCCAAAAAACTCGTGTTTGGCGGTCGATACCACCACGTCGCCTTCCAGCAACATGCGCAGGTACGACGACCTGTCCTCCACAAAACCAAATTGATAATCCCGCCTCACGTGCGAAGCCACCGGATAAGTCAGCTGGTTCTCGTGAAAATAAACGGCACGCGGCAGATTTATCCACTCAGAAGGCATAAGCGCACAGAAAGTGGCAAAATCGAGGAAATCCGATGCCATAATAATATCAGGCGAGAATCGGGGCAGGCGTCCGGCAAGCCAGAGGGCTGAACCGCGCATACGCCACTTCCACTTTCTTGCAGGCATAGTGAGCAGCTTTATTTCATGGCGGCTGTGTCTGATATAACCGTCCGAAAATAACCTGTGCGAACCGCCGTAATATGGCTCTATAAAAAGTATTTTCACAAAAGTGCAATATGGGTTTGAGATGTGTATTTTAATTCTTTTCAAGTCTTTTTTTGAAAATGATTATTATACTAAAACTTTTTCGCGTCTTTTGAAAAAGTTTTACGTCAGAGAGCCCGCGGCGGGTGCAGCAGTTTTTCAACATCGCCTGCGGCGATTTCACGTTCTTTGCACCAGCGATGCAGCGCCGCAAGGTCCGGCACCGCCTGATCTATAACCCCACTTTCTCCGCATGCAATGAGACTAAGCCCGCTTTCAAGCTCGGCAGGCACAAACGCAGTCTCGCCCGCAGTCAGGTCGCAACCAAAACCAGGAGCCCGCACCTGCACCCCGCCGTCGGTGCAGTGCAGAACCCGATAGCTGCCGAACACCGGGAGAGAGTCCAGCTCCCCGCCGGCCTCAATGAGCAGGCGGCTCATTATAAACTGCGGGCAAGCCACGATAACTGTCATCCGGCCCCCCTCAAGGGAGAGATCCAGCTGATTCACACGTCTCAGCCCGGAGGCCGGATCGGTAAGATTGAAACCAAGTTCCGGGTCTTCGCCGGGTCGCCTGCCGAAATCATAGACTCTTACCGTGGGGTTGGACTGCAGGTCCTGTTTTACCACCAATTCCCCCGCAGACGCCTTTCGCACGGTTTCGTCATCGGGATGCACCTGGACACTGAGCAGGCTATCCTGAACAAGAAGAGTTTTAGACAACGTGGGCAGCAGCCCGGCCCCGTACCCCTGCTGTATCTCATCGACTACGAGATAGCTGCCTTCACCGAGCGCGAACATGGTATGCAAAGCTCCGGCGGGCACAAGGAAAGATTCACCGTTTTGAAGCGGCGTGATAATACCGAACAGTGAGCGGACCTCTTCACTCCATTGCCTGACGTCCGGGCCGAGGCCTGGGCCTGCAAACAGCTGTTTGAGCTTTTCTTTCTCCAACTCGCCGGGTGGGCCGGCGGCAAAACCGACAAACCCTCGCGACTCGCGAACCAGCCAGGCCTCGGTTTTCCCCCGACAAGAAATATTTGCAATTGAGTTCATTGCAGCGCCGCCCAGCCACTTTTCAAGTGAACCGTCATTCCCGGCATTCTCCAGCAACTCCGCAAGATTGGATTGCTCGCGACCTCCCTCTATTTCGCTGGCCGCGTTTCCGTCGCCGCTTTGTGCCGAAGCAAGCCACAATTCACCTATACCCGCGGGAATTCCGGTGATCTCCTTCAGCCTGCAATGCAAAAGCCCCCACGGTTTGATCACAGGTAGAGGTTTGAGTTTTAAGATCGATGTTTTCATGTTTTTCAATGTTTTTTTCTGCCGGCAACAGTAAGTTTTCGCATCATTCGCCACGGCGCAAGTAAAGCGTTGGCGGCCCTGACCTGCCACGGTTTTCGCAGGGGTGCGTTTTTTCCATGACCGGCCGGCGCCCCCTGACACATCCGGCGCAGGTGTTTGTGTTTGCATGCGTGATAGCGGTCGCACCTCTGAAACCACTCCCTTATCAACTTTGTAAGCTCACAATTGCCCGGCGGAAGATTGTCAGGCCAATAGAATGCCACCTGAAAATCGATCAGATAAGGATATCCGTCTTCGCCTTTCAATATGTTAGCCGGTTTTTCCAGGTCAACATAAGCAACGCCCCGCTCGTGTATTTGATCGAGCGTATTAAACAGACGGACGAAAAAAACATCATCAACCGGCTCAGAAGGCCGCAGGGAACGGCCGGGGATATAATCATGAGCCACGGCCGTTTTCAGGTCGATGCGACGTCTGCGCGGCACGCCGTCCACTCCGCAGCAGCGCAGCAGCACGGCGTCTTCATAACCGGCCATCAGCCCACCGAGCCACCTCAGCGGAAGGCCGAAAAACCGCTTCTGCCGGTGAATTTTTATTACCACTTTTTCGCCGTCGGTTTCATACAGTGCTACGGCGATGGCGAATGAATGCTTGAAAACACATTCAAATCGAAACGCTCTGCCGTCAACCATAACGGTCTCTGGCAACCCGCCGCATCCCAGTGCCATAAACTGAGCGTCCAGGTATTTTTTATCAGGATCCATATTATTTTGTCGTTGCTTTATGAAATAAGAGGGATCAACCTGTTTTCCGAGCAATGTTATCCAACTTCGCCTTTATTTCCCCGGCAACGAAAAACGATCCGGTGGCGCAGGTTAAATCGTTGCTGCCGGCCACTTCAAGCCTGCCTCTGACCGCCTCAGCCGGGTCGTAACATTTTCTGACGTCCGTGAAACCGGCGCTACGGGCGCTCCGTGCAAGTTCTTCAACAGGCGTTGCTCGTGGTGAAGCCGAACGTGTAAGCGTTATACTCCCCGACAGGCCGGCAAGAGTGGCAAGTATTACTTCATGATTTTTGTCACTCGAACATCCAAAGACAAATGAAATATTATATCCCGCGAAATGAGTGGACAGAGCTCCCACAAGCGCCACGGCCGATTCTGCGGTATGTGCGGTATCGAGCACGAGGGGAGGGTCATCCATAATAAGTTCAACTCTGGCTTCGCACCTGGAGGAACCTATTCCATCGCGTATCACCCTGGGGGTGCATGACAATAACTTCTTTTGTTTCAATAATTCTACCACACCTATCCCTGAAGCGGCGTTATATACCTGATGTCGACCCGGAAGCGGCAGAAAGATGTCCTCATGGCTCCATCCCGGTCCCTGGATATCGAAGGACCAGCCCGGGCCGGCCCCGCTTTGGGCCGGCGAAACTATTACCGGTTCGAGATTTGTCGTCAGCACGTCTTTTCCCACCTCCCACACCTCGCAGCCGATCTGCGCCGCTTTATCCAGCACGGCCGTCCCTGCCTCGGGATAATCCTGCCGACCCAGAACAAAGGGGATCCCCGGCTTCAGAATCCCCGCCTTCTCAGCGGCTATTGAAGCCGCACAATCGCCCAATTTATCCATATGGTCGAAACCTACCGGGGTGATAAGGCATATTTCGGGGCGCAAGATGTTTGTCGCATCCAGCCTTCCACCCAACCCCACTTCCACCACCGCCCAGTCCACCTGCGAACGCGCAAATATTTCAAAGCTCAGTGCTGTTATAAGCTCAAAATAAGTGGGGACGAGCTCGCGCTTTCCCGACCGAAGTTCATCGATCACCGGTCTTTTCTCATCCAGCAACCGGCAAAACCGTTGTTCCGGACAGGGCGTGCCGCTTATCCGCATCCTTTCACAAACGCTTGACATATGAGGCGATGTATACAGACCGGTGCGGATACCTGCGCTCCGCAGGCAGCTCTCAATAATCGCGGCGCTGCTTCCTTTCCCCTTTGTGCCTGCAACGTGAATCGACCTGAAACGCTCATGGGGCCTGCCAAACCGGTTTAGCAGAAGCTCCATACGGTCGAGATTAAAATTGCGCCGGTCGTAATCCACTACGGGCAATTTTTCGTAATTCACAGCCTGCTCCAGGTAATCCGAAGCCTCACGGATGCCGGAGAAGGGACGGGTTAAGGAATAGGTCTGCATTTTTTTCTCTAATACCTATAGCTCCAAACACAAACGCCTGCCGTTGGTTTATGAAATATGCGGGTTAAAGCATGTTCTCCATGCCCGGTATAGGCAGGCTGCCCGCAATCTTCTTTTTTTCTTCATTCTCCAGCTCCGAAGCTTTTTTCAGTCCCTGCCGCACTGCAGCCAGCACCATTTCCTGCAAAAATTCCGGGTCGTCTTCCTCCAGAATAGCCCTGTCGATTTTTACGTCCAGTGGTTCGCCCAGGCCGTTGAAAAGAGCTTTAACCATGCCGCCTCCGGCGCTACCTTCGACAACCCTCTCCTTCAAGCTGCTGTCAAGTTTGGCCATCTTCCCCTGCATCTCTTCAAGCTGCCCCTGGGCCTGTTTCATGAGCTTGCCCATATTTCCAAGTCCACCTATGCCTTTCATAATT
>PWZK01000113.1 GCA_003567495.1 Candidatus Brocadiaceae bacterium | reverse complement strand
GATATCGATACCGATTTATCGTGAGCCAACGGGGTTCGTTTGATATTGGAGATCTTGCTGAATAAGACCCGAAAAGCAAAAAAAGGTCTCATGGCTTTTTCTCGGAGATCAGGATATGTGAGGCTGTGCGAATCATGTGCTTTTGAATAGCTTGATGCTGGATGCACATCAAAAGCAGAAACATTATTATCATAAGGGATCCCATCAAAAACAGATACCAAATCGCCGAGAGTGGCCCGCCCTTATACAATCTCATATCGACAGCTCCTTATTTCATGACGGTTTTTTCCCGTATGAAGTTTTACGGTCCAACTTCCCACAACCTTAGCCCTGCTGCCTGTCGCACTGCAAGTTTTTCGTCCTCTTCGGCGATTTGCTTCAGCACATCCCTGTCATTAAGCCTGAAAACGGCCCTCTGGCGCACCGCCCATTCAGTATCTCCCAGTGCGACCTTTGCTATCACTTCCTGATCGGTCAGGTTACGGACTGCGGCCCAGCGCACACACTTCTCGGGCTCCTCCAAAGCTATTTTTTCGAGCAAAGCCTGATCGGTCAAGTTTTCAACGGCAGCTTTACGAACACTCAAGTCCGGGCTCTCCAGGGCCAACTTACCAACCAGGTCTTGATTCGTCAGTCTCCGAACGGCTGAACGCCTCACCGAAAACGAAGGATCATCATGCACTATCCTCTCAAGAAGTTCCTGATTCCTCAACTTCCTTACAGCGTCTCTACGCACTTGGCTGCTTTCATCCTTAACAGCGATGTGCTCCAGCAATTCCTGGCTGATAATATTTCGCACCGCCTCGCTTCGCACGGTGGCCGTTTCATCTTCGGTGGCAATATTTTCAAGCACTGTCTGGTCTGTCAGCCCCCCCGCTGCAGCTGCCCGAACCTGGCGGTGTTTACTCTCCATGGCCAGTTTCTCCAGCAACACCTGATCATCGAGTTTTTTGATCGCGCCGGCGCGCAGTTCGGGGTCTTCTTCGCTTAAAACGACCTTTTTCACTTCCTCCTGGAAGGATTCCACGTTTATGCCGGCTTCGTAAACAAAATACTCGCCCCGCCAGGGATCGTCCGCAAACAGCACCGGCCTGCCACCATGGTCCTGTAGATCTTTTCCGACCGAATAAACAACGTCGAGTGAGGGATTGTACTTGAACAGCTCTCCGTCGAAAGGGTCTCTGGGCACGGCATCGATATAGTCCGGCAGGAGTTCCGTCAGCCGCTGTGGTGCCTTTCCTTCAGCCTTTTTATAGGCATGTAGAGCAATGATAAGCCGAGTGGCGGAAAGGCTGAATTCCAAACGCAATTTCTGTTCGAGAAGTCTATCATGTGCAATCGTTATTGCGGGTATTAAAGCTTTGCCAACAGGGTTTGGGCGAGGCAGATGTCTGATAACATCCGGCATACCGACCAGATCGTGGCAGTAGTCGGCAAAATCTTCCTTTTCCAGATCAGCATAACAGCGCCGGGCATTTTCTATTACCTTACGCGTGTTGTTTGCATGAGTTTTTTTCGTTCGGTTCGGCTGCAGGAAGTAACCGGTCACTTTGTTGAGTGTAAGTAAAAATTCTACAGGACCGGAAACATAACGGTATTCATATACATATCCCTCTTTTCCTATATGCTCCAAGAGGTCAGCTACGATTCTGTATTCCCCTTTTAGCCCTCTGATTAATCCCCTTCCCAGGGGCTTCATCCCGTCGAGTGCTCCGGAAAGCGTGACAAGCTGTTCCTGCGAGATGCCTTCATCCCTCGCAAGATCCATCGTCTCTGAAAGCCCTATGGAGATAACAGCAATCCCCACGAGATAATGAATGATGGAATCCGAATCTCGCGTTATCATATCGCCATAGTTCAGAAGCATGGCGGCCAACTCGGCTGCATCGGCATAATGTCCGCTCTCGCGCTCATACCGCACCCTGGCTGCCATAAACCGCGCCATGCTTCGCCATTCGGCCAAATATGGCATCGAATCACCCGAGAAAAGATCCTGGAGAGTCCGCCTCGGGGTCAGGCAAACTTCCTGCTGCAAGCCTCGCTCGATTTTTGCGAATACCACCTCGTTCATCTCGAACGTCTTACCTACCAGCTCCATATCGGGCGGTTCATCAGCAAGTTTCGGATACCTATAGTCATTGTAGGCGTCCCTGCCGCCTTCGGGCCACAGTTTCGCCTCGGCCGCCCTGGCAAACCAGTATAATGCATTTTCCTCGTCAGATACATCCGGCCGTTCCAGAGCAAGATCGGAGTCGTCGGGCGGCGGTATGTCCCTGCCGGCTATCAGCATCACAGCGAAAAGGCAAAGAATGGCCGCACCAACTATAACCGCCAAACGTTTAGAGTTTCTCTTCAGCACCAGGCCGACACCCCGTGCTGTTTTTTTCATCAGCCGGAAGCACCACTTGATCTGAGGCATAAGGACAACGGCAAGGGTGCAGAAAGCCGCAGAGCTCAGAAGCACAACTAACGTCCATAAAAAATAATCGTCGCTCGGAACGCCACTTCGAAAAATGTCGATGGCCAGGAGTCCCAACACAATGGTATTACAAATTACCACCAGGACTTTCATGATATTCATCTTCATGTTTTTTTCACTCATCACCTTTTTCCGAATGAGAACTTAAAGCTTTGAACAAGCCACCGCATTTGTCACACTGCCAGATTATCTGAATTAAATCGCTAAAGATGTACGCTATTGCCGTTGCAATGAACAATCTTAGCCACGCCCCAACGCCACTTTTCAACCTGACATTCTCCGAACCCTCACAAACGGGGCACGGTGGTCTATGCAACTTAAAGCTCTTCACCCTCATTCTCCTTTAAATTGGAATCGGCCTCTCGATTCTCGACCAATCGCATATGATATACTATCAGGGCTCTCCTTTTTATTCCGTGGAAAGATTCGAAAAGGGCCTCCAATTCCGCTACCATCTCATCAGCGGCAGGCCGCATCTGCCGGAGTATATCACCCACCTCGGACTCATCAATCGCTTCATCCATTTTCTCGTCGAAAAACTCCCTGAATGTCCACTCGCCAAAGACATCCTCGATATAGCTCACGTAATTCATCCCGTGGGTCCGAAAATATGAAACGAGCCGATCCTCCGTCTTCCGGGCGGTCCTTTTCTGACCCGGAAGCGTCAGTGGTGAATTCTCGATCTCGTAAAGCATGGCGATCTGCTGCCACATCTTCGGCTCATACCGTCCCCATGCTCTGTAAGCTCCCCATTCGCCAGAGATGCATTCCCCCCGGCTCCGCGCCTCGAGGCTGTGCTCCAGAGCTTCATTGGAGTTGTCAATGAGCCGTTCATTAGTTACATATTTTACGCCGAATGCCGTCACCACTGAAAAAACCGATAAAAACACGACACCTGGAAAGAACCATAAACCCGGTTTTTTTAGCTTCTTTGCCGGCCATCTGCCAAAGATTTTCCGAAGAATGCTGCCTGCCATCCTTTTGAAACCCTGAAACAACCGTACGGGCCCGACCTTTCCTTCAAAAAGGACATATAAATTGCACAGTGGTAATCCAATTGAGAGGAAAAATATGCCCCAGGCCAGAAATTCGCCTTTGGGGGCAAACCAGACAAAGCTTCCTCCCATAAGCAAAATCCACCAGCAGTTGAGTATTACGGCCAGAATTTTAAGACTTTTTGTTATCATTTTCTTCATTCCTTTTCTCAATCTCGAACACTATATCATCATCGTCCGTTCCGCCGCCATCCTCCAGGTTTTTCCCGACCGAATAGACGACGGCTTCCGCGCGGAAATATCGGAACGGCTCCCCGTCGTAGGGGTCTATCGGGACGGAATCCAGATACTCCGGCACGAGTGAGTTGAGGTTTTCGGGCAACCGGCCTTTTTCCCGCCTATAAAGATTACATGCAACTATGAGGCGGGTGCCAGCAAGGGTTGTATCCGTTTCAGTCTTTAGCTCCAGGATTCTCTTATTGGGGGCCATTATATTTGTTACGAGATACTTTCCTACTGCATTGGGGCGGAAAAGTTGCCGAAAAAACCCCTCAGGCTCTTCATCATCAAAAAACTCAACTTCCGAGTAGGGTTTGGAGATGTTATCTATAATATCCATCACATGGTCGACAAATCTACGCCTGGTTACATCAGGCTGGAAGAAATAGTATACATTTCGTAGATTCCTTCTGTCCGAAGGCAAAGGATACAGTTCCGCTGGGCCAAAAACAAAATCCCGCATTTCGCCAATACCACCATCTACAATTGCGTATTCTCCCTTCAAAGCATTGGCCAGGGCTGCGTCGTATGGTCCAAGCGCAACCAATGCGTCCGAGAGCCGGTAAAGTTTGGACATCGACACGTCAGGTGTGCGCCCAATTTTTCTTGCAAGGTCCAGCCCGAGTTCCGTAAGGGCGATTCCCAGCAGAGCATTTATGGTATATTCCGCATCATCTTTCCTTATCATATCACCAAACCGCAGCAGCATCAGACAGCTATCGGTTGCCTCAGCATATCGGCCCTCCACGAGTTTGTATTTACCTTTCATGGCCTTCAGCCTTGCCAACCCCCTCCAGTCCCGAAGGTAAGGCAAGAGAGGGATAGCGACCAGACCATGGCCGTCCCGAGGTTTATACAGCCCCTCCGGCACCTGAACAGTTTCCCGTTCCAGTCCCTCTCCGATCTTTTTAAAAGTCTTTTTATTCTTCTCGATTGTTTCACGAACGTCGTCATCATCTACGTCTTCGCCTGCCAGATAGTCGGGTATGAGCCGACGGTCCTCCGGCCGGTGCCGGACCTCCTCCGCCTCGGCAAACGGCGCGAAGGCGTTTTCAGCGTCGGGTATCGCCGGGCGCTGTCGGGCTAAATCCGACGTGTCGGGCGGGGGTGCGTCACGTCCGAGTATTATCATCGCCATACTGATAAGCGTGGTGGTAGCAAAGAGAAAAAGTAGAGCGGCAAAGGGGAGCGCTACGGCGAATCTGCGGAGTTTTCCGATTTTTTCCCCGGGCTCCTTTTTCTTTGAAAAAACGAGGCGGTATCGGGTGAGAAGCAAAAAAAAAGCGAGGACGAGATAGATCACAAGCGGTGCATACCAGAGCCAGGCCTGAAATCCGTGAACGCTCGCGAACGCGGCGGTATGGGCCAGCCACAGCAAGCAGAGCGCCAGACCGCCGACGAGTCCCGTCCGGCGGCGGTGTTTCAGGAATCCGATGCCGGAAACGACGAACATGGTAAAGGCAGGCAAAAAGAGGAAGAAGCGGGGTGAAAACAATATCAGTAAGGGGAGCCAGAATCCCATTCCCATATCGAAGGGCCGGCGAAACTCGGGCGAGAGCACGTAGACCAGGAAGGCGGAAAGTATGCCACCCAGCATGGCAAGGGCATATGCAAAATGAACCACTGCCATTATCGTCAGTCCTCGTGGATGTTTTTTCATTTCTTTATCCCGCTCACATAGGTGATCGAGTCAATACGCAAGGCATGAGTATTCAGTGAGCCACGTTAAAAGTAGCGCAGGCGTCCTCGCCTGCGTTCGTTTTGCGTAGTGCCCCGCCTCTCGTACGATGCAGGCGGGACGCCTGTGCTACAAAAGGCAGCCATATAGTAAACCAACGCTATTCACTGAGGACTTACCGCAAGGCGTCTTTCCTGCGGGAAAAAGATAAGTAGCAATAGATAAATCTGTTGCCGCCAGGGCGGGGTTGTATTTCGCAAGCACAAACCTCGGCAGTAGTTCAAAAAACAACACAGCCCCACCTGCCGTCGCAGGAACGTATCGGCAAGATTATCGTTCTGTTATTTTTTCCTCATAAACGGCTAAGTATTCGCGGTTCTGTCTTATTCATTAAGTTTCAGAATGATGCTGACAGTCTCTTTTTCCCGTCCGTATCGTCCGCTGCCCGTCAGTTTATATTCGCCGGCATTATCAGAAGGGCGGGCGGATGCAGACCAGTTTACCCCTTCAAATTCGATTCCTTCAGCCGGAAGTTCATCACCAGAGATATGCCTTCTGTAGACTTCCGCTTTTGCATATTCCAAACCCGCCCCGGCCGTCTCGCGCGCTGCTTCGCGCCCAGCAAGTGATCCAAGCAAACGCCCCGACCGGTGGACGCTCCGCAATGCAGAGTGGGTAACTATTATGACCGCTGCGATCAGGACGAGGACAAAAATAACAACTGATCCATTACGGTTATTTTCGAGCATCGTTAATCTCCTTTTGCAACGGCACTAAAACTGAATACGGGTTCGGGCCCGCTCCAGGCACCGCTACTCTCAAGCACAATGTCTACGAGAAAAAAATCAGCGGTTCCTTCACTCTTTTTCTCCACAGAAAAGTTCTCGACCTCACGCAACAAAGATTTCTTTTCTCCTACCACTCCGTTCCGCAAAACGCCTCGATACAGACGGGAATCTTCCAGGAAAAATATCGTCTTCCCGTTTAATCCACTGACAATTATTCCCGGGTTCTCGGCATGTTCCAGCACAACCGAAGAACTCTTTTCGATTTTTCGTCTTATTTTTTGCCCCACCAACCTCACCTCAACGGCCCGACCGGCAAACCAGGCCTGCCCCCGGTGCCCGCGCCATAAACGGAACGCGTAAACAGCCCCAAAGTTCATAATCATTGCCGCTACGGCTATATAAACAATGCATTCAAGTAGAGCGATGTTACGTCTCCCCTGTCCACCCATTCTTTTCTCAATCATCTTTTTCATCATTTTCACTTTTATTCTGGCCAACAAACACCGCTGATTTTCTTTCTATCTCGTGGGAATCCTCTTTCCAGCGCAAGATAATTTCGCGCACTTCGTCACTTCTCTTCGACTCGCGCATGGTAAGTTTGAGACGGCCCTGTGGCAGGTTTTTCGCCGCCCGGCCGTAAAGGGCGATTTCTTTGTTTTCACAGAGACCGTACTTCTCCCAGCCCCCCTCCCTCAGAATTGCAAGTCTGTCGGTCATCAACTCTGAAAGCACCGTATCGTGGTAAAGGCTACGCGTAAAACTTACGCCCGCAATCTGAAGAGTCATAAGAGGAAACATAGCTACTGTCAGAATAGCCAGAGCGGTCATCATCTCCATCGTCATCCAGCCTTTTCTGTTGTTCTCCATCAAGCCATCGCCCTCGTTACATTAAAGCGTTCGTCAGGTGAATAAGTGGCATAAAAATCGACAGTGCGACCAAAAATGCACATGCTCCAACAAAAAGGACGATCCCCGTGGAAAATCCCTGCGCATACACATCGGCTTTTCGCTCCAGCTTGTCTTTCAGAATACCACACCATATTTCGAACACATCTTCCGCATTGGAACATCTGCTTTGCTTAAAAAACCAGCTCAGTTCCCGCCCACGCGGGAAAGCTTTAGATATCGATTCCTCAATGGTATAACCGCTTCCAAGAAATCTCCGAGCCTTACGGCAACGCAGCTTTACAATCCGGGAATTACTTGAAGCGGCAGCCATAGCAATGGCGGCGTCTTCTTCAACGTCAAGTGTGAGTGCAGAGCTAAGCACCTGCATGAAAGCCAAATAACTTTTTCTTACGGACAGACACTGTCGGAAAATCAAATAACTGACAAACAGAATCCCAAGCAGACACCAAACCAAAAAGGTGCTATAGTGGTAGTAGGAAAAATACCAGAAATCATCCGCTATTCCCATATCGCTGAACATATGGTAAAACTCAGGATATATGAATACCAACACAGAGCTTATAATCACGCCAGGGACAAAGATCAAGTAAATTGGATAAAGCATCTGCATGTTAGTTTTTGTGTATATCATGCGGTCCTGTTCTATATTCTTTTCCGCATGCGATATTATAGTTGGAAGATTTCCCATTATCTCTCCTGCCTTCAGCATCGAATGGATGTCCCGGGGGAAGACATTCCGGGATGTATCGCGCAGGGCCTCGATAAGCGGAAATCTGAATATAAAGGTTAATAGGAACAAAGCCCCCTGGGGAATCAGGCCGCGTTGTACTCTCAGCGATTCGATCAGCGAATAGCCTTTCCCCAGCTTTTCTTTTATTGCAGCCAATCTGTGCCCCTTGCGCCTTGTTTCCTCACATAAAGCCTTCGCTATCTCTTCATCTCGCAGCCCGTTTTCAATACCAAACCTGAGCGCTTTCAGACGAAAATCTACCCTCTCCCTCTCCCTGTCGGGCCATGTAACCTCCATGTACAGGCACCGAAGTATTATAAAATAGATAACGAGCCCTATGAGGGAATTTATGATTTCAGGATACATATTACATTATTTGCAGCATCTCTATCAGCGGTTCCATAGCTTTAAAAATAATCGCCAGATTCCCCAGCACCAACCCCCCTATAACAACTATAGCGAAAGGCATTGCGGCGTATATATACATGTCAAGGTGTTGCTCCGATCTGCGGCCGTACATCTCGGCGTTGTGCCGGAATCCCTCAGGGAGCTGTTCTCCGGAATTTTTCAAAGCCCATACAAATACCTGTGGGAATGTGGAGACGGAGTCAAACGCTTCGGTAATCTCCTTCCCGGACTCTGTTTCCTTTTCCAGTTTCACAAGCGATTTTCTGGTAATCCTGTTGCTGCTCACTTGTTTCAGCAGTGAAATCGCCCTGGAGAAAGGAACGCCGGCACCCAGCAGAACCGCCAGCATACGGGAAAGATTGGCAAGCTGAAGATAACGGCCCACCTTCAGCCGCCAGGCCAGGTAATCGGTGAAAAATTTCAGACAAGGGGTGTATACGGCCAGAAGGTACAGGATAAACATGGTTATAAGCGCTGCGAGATAATAATAGGGAAGCTGCATTAGAAGTGAGAAACGGCGGGGCATTGTCTCGTAAAAGTCTTCCCCCAATTCAGCCAACATGTCCGGAAGTAAAAATGCAAGGAAAAATGACACTCCTATCGCCGCCGCCATCAGGATCATCGGGTAGAACATAAGTGTTTTCAGCCTGCCCTTGAGCCTGCCTTGCCATCTGTAGTAAGAAGCGAGAGTGGTTAGAACCGAAGGCAAATTCTCACTTCTTTCACCGATTATGCAGAGCTGGTAATAAAGCCGGGGCAGCTTGTTTTTGAAATTTCCTATCACCTCACCGAAAGGTTCGCCCAGCTTAAGCCGCTCCTTTATTTGCGTAAACACTCGTTTTAGATGCCCTTTTTTCATGTCCCGGGTAAGCCGATCAAGCGCTCCTTCCAGCGGCACACCCGCATCGAGCATCCCGGCAAGCTGCTGATTGAAAAATGCAAACTCCTCAAGATCCTTGATGTAACCTGCCATTTACACCCTCCCCCGTCAGTTCCAAATTCTGGATTCAGGTTCCCTTTTTACTTCCAATGTTACGCCATATCTTTACCTGTTTGCAAACCAGCATATACACTTCCAGGGCCCAAAGCCCGCTGCACCTCGGCCAAATCCGTCTTTCCCGCTTCAATTAGATATTCTGCTCTCTCGCCAAGCGGACGAAAAGATTTTTCGCGTTTTAAAAATTCAAGCAGGGACTTCTCAGAACTGCAATTCTTAACCCTCTCCCTTACATCTTCGTCCACGACAACATATTCCACCAATGGGAGGCGTCCTTTGTATCCGGACTGAAGGCATTCTTCACACCCTTCTCCTCCACACCCGGTACAGAGTTTCCTGAGTAGCCTTTGGGCCGTCACGAGCCGGAGAGCGGAGGTTAACAGGAATGGTTCGACCTGCATCTCAAGCAGGCGCACAAAAACACTCACGACAGAACCCGCATGGATTGCAGACAATCCCAGATGTCCGGTAAAGGCAGCTCTGAGAGTTATTCTGGCCGTGTTTTCGTCGCGTATCTCCCCCACAGCGATAACCTCGGGATCCTGACGCAGCAGACAGCGAAGCGCCTGAGGGAAATCAAGCCCTACAGCACGGTCCACTGCAGTCTGAGTCACTCCCTCAAGACGTGCTTCTACAGGGTCTTCGATAGTAATGATGTTCGTGCGTCCATGTTTAAGAATATAATTAATAGAAGAGTAGATTGTGGTGGTCTTTCCGCTTCCGGCCGGACCTGTGAACAGCAACAGGCCTTCGGGCTGTCGAAGCTGTCTTTTTAAAGTCGCAAGATAATCTTCCGGCAGATTCAGGCTCTTAAGCCGAAAACTTCTTTTGTCTTCGTTGAATATCCGCAAGGCTACCTTTTCACCTTCTACAGTTGGATAAACCGATACTCGAACCCTGCCTTTGAATCCAAACTTTGCCCCGTCAATTTCACCGTCCTGAGGGCAGCGGTGCATATAGGTTTTCAGTTTTGCAAGATATTTTATTAGTGTGGGCAGCCGACTGGCGGCCGGGGTTTTCAAATGCGCCATATCAACGAGACGTCCATCTATGCGAAACTTAACGGAAATACCCCCTGTCGTGTGCTCCAGATGTATATCTGTGGCCTGCGCCTCAAGAGCTTCCCCTGCGATCTTTTCCAGCAGTACGGAGGGCTCAGTGCTACCATCTTTATCGATGTCATTCATATTTTGGATCTCGTTTTAAACGTCATTTCCGGACTTTACCTCAAAATCTTTGATGGCGGAGAAATTCGGGAACCCCCATGTGGTTAATCAATACAATTATGATTAAAAAGACAACCCCTCCCGCCGCAAGGCGTTTCCATGAGGTCGCCTCCCCTTTGTTAATAAAATTTATCACCATATCCG